>JAQVLM010000028.1 GCA_028704125.1 Opitutales bacterium | reverse complement strand
ACCTTGTCGAACTGTACATGCCGGAGGATATTGACCCGAAGCTCCGCATGTGGCGTTTGGCGGCTCTACCGATCCTTCCTGAGAAGTTCCAGCTCAAGGCCATCGACAAAACAAAGTCGAAGTTCGCCGAGCTCAAGAAGCTGATGGCCCGCAAGGACATTGGTCGCGTGATCAATGCTTGTGACGCCGGGCGTGAGGGAGAGTTGATCTTCGCCTACATCTATCAATTGGCCGGAAAGAAGCTTCCGGTTGAGCGGTTGTGGATGTCGTCCATGACCCCTCAGGCGATCCGGGATGCGTTTTCGAGTCTGCGTCCGGGCGAAAGCCTCAAGCCCTTGGAGCACGCGGCCCGCTCGCGGTCGGAATCCGACTGGCTGGTCGGCATCAATGGAACCCGTGCGGTGACGCTTCGGCTCTATGGGATGCGGGCACGGCAAGTGGCGACGGTTGGACGGGTGCAGACCCCCACCTTGGCCTTGGTGGTGCAGCGCGAACTCGAAATCCGCAACTTCAAGCCGCAGGACTACTGGCGGGTTGTGGGCCGGTTTGGAATCGAATCCGGCAAGTATGAAGGCGTGTATCAGCGGGCTTCCTTTTCGAAGGACCCGCAGAATGCCCATGACCGTGCGGATCGGATTTGGACCAAATCCGTGGCCGAACGGGTCTTTCAAGAGGTGCGGAATGCGGCATCCGCTTCGATCACGGAGGCCCTGAAACGGACCCGGCAAATTGCGCCGAGGCTCTATGATTTGACCACACTCCAGCGCGAGGCGAACAACCGTTTCGGGTTCCCATCCGGGATGACCCTCAAAATCGCACAGTCTCTCTATGAGTCGCATAAGGTGTTGACCTATCCGAGAACCGACTCCCGTGCGCTCCCGCAGGACTATCCGGAGACATGTGCGGCGACATTGGCGAGTCTTGTGGAGCCATACGATGGTTTTGCCAGTCACATCCTCAAGAAAGGGCTGATCAATCCGAAGGATCGCCGGGTTTTCGACAACCGGCAGGTGTCGGATCACTTTGCCATCATTCCGACTCCTCAGAAGCCGAAGAACCTGAAGCCGGAGGAGCAGAAGATCTACGACATGGTGACACGCCGCTTTCTTGCGGTGTTCTACCCGGCCGCGGAATTTGATGTCACCACCCGTATCACGACGGTGGCCGGGTATGCGTTCAAAACGGAGGGCAAGGTGCTTGTGGATCCGGGTTGGATGACGGTCTATGACCGTGAACAGGCAAAGGAGGCCACCATTCCGCCACTGCGGGAATCTGATAAAGATGGCTCTGCCTGGAAGGGGAGTGTCGAGGATATCGCGCTGGAAGCCGAGGTGACAAAGCCGCCCGCCCGCTACACGGAAGCGACCCTCCTTTCAGCGATGGAAGGCGCCGGGAAACTGGTTGAGGATGAGGATCTGGCGGATGCCATGAAGGAAAAAGGGCTTGGGACGCCGGCTACACGTGCGGCGACCATTGATCACCTGATCCGGGAGAACTACATGATCCGGGAAGGGCGCGACCTTTCTCCCACCCCCAAGGCCGAGGAGTTGATGCGTTTTCTGACGGCGCTTGGAGTCGAGGAGCTTACCAGCCCCGCACTTACAGGAGAGTGGGAATACCGCTTGCGGCAGGTGGAGCAAGGCAAGCTGAGCCGGGAGCAGTTTATGGAGGGCATCCTCAGCCTGACGCGCAAGATTGTGGATAGCGCGAGGGGATACGAGGAGACTGCGGAATCGCTCAAGGAGTCGAGTATCATATCTCCATCCGATGGACAAACCATGTTGGAGTCGATGCGGGCTTACAAATCCCGCGATGGCTTGGTGACACTTTACAAGACAATCGGGAACCGCCAGTTCTCGGAAGCCGAGCTGTCCGAGTTGGTTCAGAAAGGGGAAATCGGGCCCTTGGACGGTTTCCGTTCAAAAGTCGGCAAGCCCTATTCTGCGACCATCAAGCTGGACGCCGATTTCAAGCCGAAGTTTGTTTTTGCGAACGGCAATGGAAATGGTTCCGATTCGGACGAAGCCAATGGAAACGGTTCTCCTGTGGATCTGACATCGTGTCCGGTTGTGGGAAATTCTCCGGTTGATGGCACTCCGGTTTACGAGACCCCGCAGGCCTTTATATGCGAAACCCAGCACAAGGGTGGCAAAGGCTTTCGGTTGGGGCGGACAATGCTTGGAAAGACGCTTCCGCGTGAACAAGTTGCGAAACTGCTCAAGGACGGTGCAACGGAGGTGATTCAGGGATTCCGCTCCAAAAAGACCGGACGGCTGTTCTCCGCTTCGCTGCACGTGGATAAGAGCGGAAAAATCAGTTTCCAGTTCCCGCCGAGGGAGAAGAAGGCCGGTTCGTCAGGAGGAAGAGGGAAGAAAGCGGCGGCATCGAGCGCCGAAGCATGAGGTTTCGGATGTTTTCGAAGGAGGCGGATCTGTCCTCCTTTTGAGCACGGGACTTTTCCCGTCCCACAGGCTGGTCGATGCGCCCGGTCGTGCACACGCCTGTTATGTCTGGACATAATAAAGGCCGGACCGGAAGCATGCCGTGTCCAGCCTTTCTGCAAATCGACCCGATCAGTCGATTGGGGATGCCTTCATGTCCTTGACTTCGCTGAGTGCGCGTTCCGCGAGGGCTGTGCTCAGGTAGCGTTCGCCGAAGCTGCACCCAACCGTCACGATGCGTTTACCGGCCATCTCCGGGCGGGTTGCGAGCTGTATAGCGGCCCACACATTCGCTCCAGTGGAGATTCCACCGAGCAACCCTTCTTTGGTTGCGAGCATTTGAGCGGTCTGAAGGGCGTTCTCGTTGGACACCTTGATCACGTCATCGATGATCGCGGTGTTGAGGTTCTTCGGGATGAAGCCCGCCCCGATTCCCTGGATTTTGTGGGGTCCGGGTGCTCCTCCGGAAATGACCGGGCTTGCTTCAGGCTCCACTGCGACCGTGAACAATGGCTTGCGGGATTTGATCACTTCTGAGACCCCGGTAATTGTGCCCCCGGTTCCCACTCCAGACACAAACGCGTCAATGTTGCCGCCGGTGTCTTCCCAGATTTCCTCCGCAGTGGTGCGACGGTGGATTTCCGGATTGGCCGGGTTTTCAAACTGTTGGGGCATGAATGCCTTGCCCTGCGATTCGTCGACAATCTGCTGGGCTTTTGCGATTGCGCCTGACATTCCCCTTGGGCCGGGCGTCAAAACGAGTTCCGCGCCCAGCATGCGCAGCAGCACCCTGCGCTCCAGAGACATGGTTTCCGGCATCACGAGTAGGCAGCGGTAGCCCTTTGCCGCGCAGACAAAGGCCAGTGCGATGCCGGTGTTGCCGGATGTCGGCTCCACCACGAGGCTGTCGGGGGATAGTTTTCCGTCCCGTTCGGCGGCCTCAATCATTGCCAACCCGATGCGGTCTTTGACACTGGCCATGGGGTTGAAGAATTCCCCTTTCACCAGTATTTCCGCTCCCACTTCCTTGGAGATCTTCTCCAGCTTGATGAGAGGGGTGTGCCCGATCGTGCGGATGATGTTAGATGCGAATGCCATGATATGGATGTTTCGATTTCGGTACTATACAATGAACAGCCACCGCAAACAGTGTAAGCGTGGCAATCCCTTTACCGGAAACAAAACCCGCGGGTTTGCAAGATAAACCCGGATTATCCGTGCATCCAGATAAGAAGTATCAGTGTGCCAAATACTTCAATGCCCGAACGAAAGGAGAGCTGATCAGCGCCTGCGTGGCGTGTAGGGTCTTGCGCCTTGCGCTGGCGCGTTTCGCACGCGGTAAACGATACGTGCTTTTTCAAGATCGTAAGGACTCATCACCATTTTGACAGTGTCGCCAGCTGTGATTTTGATGAAATTCTTCCGGAGCTTGCCGGAAATGTGGGCCAAAACCCGATGTCCATTTTCCAATTCGACCCGGAACATGGTGCCGGGAAGTACGGCAACAATTTTGCCGTTCACTTCAATTTCATCATCTGCCATAGTATGCGTGCTGCGTCTCTGAATTCATGAGAATAACTCGAAAAGTACAAAGTGAATAGCATCTCTTCCTTCATGGCAATCGAAAAGAAATGACAAAACCCTTGACTCCGACATGAGGATCGGCGCTTTCGGAAATATGGATTGGATGGATGAGGATTCCATGGCAGAAAGACGGGTGGAAGATGGTGGAGAGGGTCCCGTCCGCCCGAGTGTGAGGGAATGCCCCTTCCCGAAGTTGCATCCGTCCCAACTGAACCGGGACGACGTATTCTTCATGTCGCTGGCCTACAACCAGGCAATTGAGGCCTGGCGGGAAGACGAGGTCCCGGTTGGTGCTGTGGTCGTTTATGAAGGGCAGGTGGTGGCTTCCGCTCACAATCAGGTGTTGGGCTCCGGGGACGCGACCGCGCATGCGGAAATGATTGCGATTACGCAGGCTTCCCGCGCGATCGGGGATTGGCGGCTCAACGGTGCTACGCTTTATGTCACAAAGGAGCCCTGTCCCATGTGCTCCGGGGCCATTATCATGGCGAGGGTGGGCCGTTTGGTTTATGCATTCGCGGATCCGCGAATGGGATGCATGGGCGGGGCGGCGGATCTCAATGCGCTTCCGGATGCTTGGCATCATGCCGAAGTGTGCAGTGGGGTGATGGAAGAAGAATGCCGATCGTTAGTGCAGTCTTTCTTCGCGATGAAGCGACGTGAGAACAAAGAAGGCAAGGGTGGTGCACTCGAATAGGTTGTTGGCTCATGGATGACTAGAGGGAAGGCTCGAATCCGTCAGGGCGTGCCGGATGGTGAGATTCCGGCCAATCCGCGGTCACTTTTTTTTCAGCATTCAAGGAATGCGCGGGTAGCCCGTCGGTTTTTATATCAAAGTTCAGTTTTTGATATCCTTCGTATGAATCGGGCAAAAAATGATGGGTGGGGTTGCGATAGGCCTTAACTTGCGGGAGATTTGGACGATATCAGATGTCCTAATCCCGTTAATCGCATTCATCCCAACCCCTTATCGCCATGTGGAGAAACCTGAAACTCAAGTCGAAGCTCCTGATTGTGATTTTGTGCCTGGTGGTTTTGGCGATTGCCAGCCTTTCAGTGATCGCCTTCCGCGGCAGCGCCGGAGCGATCCGGGAAAACGTGAATGAAGGTTTGGTGCAGACTGTGGGCGTAGCCAGCCGTCTGATTGCGGAGGAGATCGGTCGCAAGGTGGATGTGGTGCAGTCGGTGGCTGCGCTCAACCGCATGCGTGAAATGGAGTGGGATGTCCAAAAAGCCGCGATGGAATCGGAGGCGAAGCGTCTCGGTTTCTTGGGGATGGGTTTGGTGACGCCCGATTATGTGGCACATTATCCGGATGGTTCGACTGCGGATCTAAAGGGCAGGGACTATCTGGAGAAGGCGTTTGACGGTGAACTGAACGTGTCGAGTGTGATTGTGAGTCGGGTGACGAAAGATCCGGTTATCATGATTGCGGCCCCTATATTCGACTATGAGGATACCCGCAAAGTGAATGGGGTCCTGATCGCGCGGCTCCCGGCGACCTTCCTGAGCGGGATCACGGACACGATCAAGTTTGGCGATAACGGGTATTCCTGGATGGTGGACGACACGGGGGCGATCGTATCCCACAATGACCGTTCCCTGGTGATCAACCAGACGAATTATGTGGAAGAGGCGAAAAGCAATCCGGAACTGGCTGGCTTGTCCGCCATGATCCAGGAGATGATGAAGGACCGGGTGGGATCGGCCCGTTACTTCTACAAGGGCGAGACCCGGATGTTCGCGTATGCTCCGGTAGAGGGAACCCGCTGGGCACTGGCTGTTGGGGCTATTGAAAGCGATGCGATGGTCGCTTTGACCGGGGTTTTGCGGATGATTCTGCTGGGGGCAGTGGTGATCCTGGTGCTCGCATCTGTCGTGGCGCTGTGGGTGGCATCGATCATCGTGAGTCCGATCAAGGACACCACCGCTATGCTCAAGGACATTGCTCAGGGAGAGGGTGACTTAACCAAGCGTCTCAAGATTCACTCCAAGGATGAAGTGGGCGAGATGGCGAACTGGTTCAATGTGTTTGTCGACAAGATCCATAACATCATCCGGGAGATGGGGCACAGTGCCTCCACTCTGTCGGCCGCGTCGGAGGAACTGTCCTCGACTTCGGTTACGATTGCCGCAAATGCCGAGGAAATGACCGCGCAAGCCAGCACCGTGGCCGCTGCGACCGAGCAATCTACCGCGAACATCAATTCGATTTCATCTGCCGCTGAGGAGATGTCCACTTCGATGAATGTGGTGGCTTCGGCGGTTGAGGAACTCAGTGCCTCGATTCATCAGGTGGCGGTGAACTGTGAGAAGGAATCGGAAGTTGCTGGCCGTGCCAGTAAGGAAGCTTCCAGCACCAGCGAGATCATGCAGAAGCTGGGAGTCGCGGCGCACTCGATCGGCAAGATTGTGGATGTGATCAATCAGATCGCATCCCAAACCAATCTGCTCGCCCTGAATGCGACCATCGAGGCGGCATCCGCAGGAGACGCCGGCAAAGGTTTCGCAGTGGTGGCAAACGAGGTGAAGGAACTGGCACGTCAGACGGCTACGGCCACCGAGGACATCCGCCGTCAGGTGGAGGATATGCAGCATAATACGGAAAATGCGGTGAAGGCCATCAGCGGCATTAACCGCGTCATTGATGAAGTGAACTCCATTTCGCAGAGCATCGTGGTCACGGTCAATGAGCAGAACAAGGCGGTTGGCGAAATCGCCCAAAGCATAGCCGGTGCGAATGACGGAGCCCAGGAAGTGGCCCGGAATGTTTCTGAATCGGCGAATGCTCTCTCAGAAGTCGCCCGGACGATCACCAGCGTGAACGATGCTGCGACCGATACCTCAAGGGGTATCAGCCAAGTCAATGCGAGCGTGGATGAATTGGCGAAGCTTGCCAACGAACTGGACGGCATCGTCCATCAGTTCAAGGTGTGACGTTAGGGCTCACTTCTTCGTTTCCTCCTTTTCTTGAATCCGGACCGGACCGTGTATGCGGTGCCGGTCCGGGGTTTTCAGGACAGGTTGAATTCCTTGAAGAGCAGCTCGATCCCAGCCGCAAGTGCTTCGGAAGGATCAGCTGGAGGCGTGACGATACGGGCAGCGTCTTTGGCCACCTGTGCCCCATGGCCCATGGCGATTCCACAACCCGCCCACACAAGCATGGACACATCATTGATGGCGTCACCGAGGGTGATGACCTGCTCAGCATCCAAACCCTTGTGTTTGGCGAGAACACTCACCGCGTAGCCCTTGTTGGTGGTCAACGGCATAAACTCATACAAGTTGGGTTGCGTCTGCATGCCGAGGAGCTCATCGGATGGTAGCGGAATACAGGCGGCATCCTGAATGCGGGCTTCGTCCTCCAGCCAGACCATTTTGTAGGAGTGAAGGTTTGGGATTTCGGATGCCGGGGTTTCCACGACCCGGTTATTGGCAAGGCCTTCGTAGAATTCGATCCAGTCATCGCGGTGAGGGGTGACAATCGCATCCCTTGTATAGACCAGTATCGAGTAGTTGTGAATACGCCCGTTCTCGAGAAGAGCGGCGACGTGCTTCGGACTCATGTATCCCTCGTAGAGCACAACCGATTTGTCCAGATTGGATACCCAGGCGCCCTGACTCGAAATCAGCCATTCGATTCCCGGAATGAGCTCGCAGTACCGGCGCATGTTGTTGTGGTGTCGCCCGGATGCGAGCGCGAACTCGATGCCGTGCGATTGGAGCTTTCGAATGGCCGCCAGATTGGCTTCGCTGATCGGTTCTCCGATGGTCGCGATTGTGCCGTCAATGTCCGAAACAGCTAGAGCAAAAGGTTTTGTCATGGATGAATATTGTGATGTGCGGATCCTGTAAGCGATCCCTTCATTTCATCGCCAAGCCCTAGGCCCTCGGAAAGGCCAAGTCAACCCTGCCCTTGTGCTAGCCGTTCTGGACTTAAAGTGAGCTGGAAATGAATGCTTCCGGGGTTATCCACTGGACCATGGGATGCGCGTTCGGTTTGGTCTTTCCGGTACCTTGAGTTGGTTGGATTCAGTGGTTTTGGATTGACGCCCCAAGGGGGATCAAAGACATCTGTTCGGGTCTGCGCATAAGGCCATTCGGGAACTGAGCGTCTTCCACGGGTGTATTCAGATCGGAGGGATAGTGTGTGCTGACGGCGGGTATCAGCCTGTTGTGACCGATCCATTCATGTCCCGAAGCTCCAGAAGGTTTATCCGGTTCCTCTTATTCTGTGCCCTTGTGCTGGGGTTCTCGTTTTTGCTGCGGGAATGGTTCGGAGGAATTTCGATGGATGGGTTTTCTCTTCTCAGGATCAGGGGCCGGGAAGTGTCGGACGAAACCTTTGTGGGCAGAAGGGTGCCGCTTTACTATTCCAGGCTCGGAGATGGAGAATCGCGATTGCCTGCGGTAGTGTGGATTGTGGAGGACGGGTCCTTTCCGGAAAACTTGCATGGTGATCCGCGTCCCGGATGGGTGATTCCTTTGCAGAAAAGGGGGGCGGATCTGGCGGTGTCCACCCAAATCGCGTATGTCGAGCAAATCCTGAAACAAGAGGGTGTTGAATCCGCACACATGGTGGCGCAAGGTCTTGGGGCAGCGGTTGCTCTTGGTGTCCGTGAGGATGGAGGGGTTGATCCCCTCTCATTGATCATGATTGAACCCGATGGTTTGCTTGAATACGAGCTGCTGGGCGACCCTGTGATCAACCGGAGCGTTCGCGTAATGGAATGGCTCGTGTGCGCTGGCGTCCGGTACGGGATTCCTTTTTCCTGGGTTTTGGACCGGCGGGATTACCTCTACAAACGGATGGGTCGCGCGAAGCTGCTGTTTCAAAGTGATTTGGAAAGAGTGAGGGAGCATGCGTTGTCCTATCAAGCACCGGTTTGGATAAAGGACCCGCGCTTGTTTGATGGCTCCCGCGGTTCGAATGCCTTGGATTTGCATCGTATTCTTCCGCAGAGCACATTGTCTGTTGGGGATGCTCCTCTGAATGCCTGGGAGCTGGAGGATTTCTGGGGTAAGGTCGAAGGCCGGGAGGTTCCGTTTCGGGAGCAGGCTTTGGAGGAGCGAAAAATGGCGGCGTTGCAGCCACTCGATCAAGTGTTTGATTTGAGTTTCTCCGGCAAGGCATTGCTCTGGGTGCTGGTTCTGATTTGTCTCTCGACTATCATGAGTGAGGACTTGGCGTGTGTTGCGACCGGATTGTTGGTCGCACGCGGGAGTGTGGGCTTTTGGGAGGCTACCGCCGCATGCTTTGCCGGTATCATGATCGGAGATGTGGGGCTTTATGCCATTGGCCGGGCGTTTGGGAGCAAGGTTCTCCGGCATCGTCCGTTCCGGTGGTTCATTTCCGGAAAAGCAGTGGTTGCCAGTGAAGCATGGTTTGAAAGGCGGGGTCCATGGGTGATTATCGCGAGTCGTGTTATTCCTGGATCGAGAGCGCCAATCTATATTGCGGCTGGGATTCTGAGGATGTCGCTCTTGCAGTTCTCGCTGTATTTGGCGGGCGCGTCCCTTGTAGCGACTCCGGCATTGATCTTTGTCTCCAGTTTTCTGGGTGGCCCGATTCTGGCTCTTTTTGAGGCGATGGAGCACTTTTCCATTCTCGGAATTGTGGCTGTGGTGGTGGCTACTTTTATTGCGATCCAGATTGTCCTCCCGGTTTTCAGTTTCAGGAGCCGACGAATTGCTGTGGGACGTTGGAGGCGCCTCACTCACTGGGAATACTGGCCATCCTGTTTTCTCTATCCGCCTGTGGTGTTGTACATTATCTGGTTGGGATTGCGCTATCGGGCGTTTACGCTGTTCACGTTGAGCAACCCGATGCTGGAATGCGGGGGAATGATAGGCGAGTCCAAGAGCCGTATACTGGAGCATCTCCGCAATGCCGGTGTGCCGGTGGCGGATTTCGAGACCCTTCCGGCCGGTGAGGATTTAGAGACGCGCCTTTCCCGCGTGCGGCGTTTTCAGGACGCGAAAGTGCCATCGCGGTATCCGGTGGTGATCAAGCCCGATATTGGAGAAAGGGGTGCTGGAGTGACGATTGTGCGGGATGAGGCTTCTCTGCGGGCGGCGCTCTCCGGAGCGGAAAAGGGAGATTGGATTGTTCAGCGGTTTGTCGAGGGAACCGAGTTCGGTGTTTTTTATCAGCGCTTTCCGGATGAGAAACGCGGTCAGATCACATCGATCACGGAAAAGATCTACACTGCGGTGGTGGGAGATGGTGTGCGGGATCTGCAGGAATTGATCTTGCGCGACAATCGGGCGGTTTGTTACGCGGACAAGCTTTTGAAAACGCATTCGGCGCGACTATTTGAAGTGCCGGAAAAGGGACAGGAAGTGCGGATTGTGGAAATCGGGACGCATGCCCGAGGGAGCCTGTTTCTCGATGGAAGGCATCTGCTCACCGATGATTTGGAAAGGGCGGTGGATGCATTCGCCTCACGTATTCCGGGTTTTCATCTCGGCCGTTTCGATCTCAAGGTGCCCTCTGTCGATGCGCTGCGGCAAGGGCAGGAGTTGGAGGTTATTGAGTTGAATCTGCTTACCTCTGAACCTTCTCATATCTATGACCCGCGTCATGGGGTGTTTCATGCGTGGATAAGCCTGATGGCACAGTGGGAAGTCGCCTTTAAAATCGGAGCCCATTACAGGAAACAGGGTTTCCGGCCGATGCGCTTCCGGAAACTGGCCCGCAACGTTCGGATCAGGCTGTTTCAGGATGCTTGAACTGGCGAATGGATAGTGAGGAGCTAAAAAGAAGAATACCACCGGTATCAGACCGGTGGTTTCGATGGTTGGAAGATGGCCTCCGCACTATTCTTCCCGGATCAGGGTTCCGTGCGGGATGAGGTTCTCGTAATCATCCAGGCTTCCTTTGTCGAGGCAGCATTGGATGATGTCCCGCCCGAGGGGCAGGAGATCCTTTACCTGAAACTGCTTGAGCTCCTTGCAGAAGAAGTCGTAGAGAATCCGGGCTCCGGCATCGTAGGCCTCCGGACCCACTTCCGGTTGTTTTTCGACATTGAAAAACCATGATCCAATGGGGCGACCTTCCACGAGAATCGAACTGGGGGTCCATCCGAGCAGAGAACTGCGGCAGGGGTGTACCTGCGCCCGGGTGAAGTTGGCACCTCCGCGTCGGGCAAGGTATTCCCGGGTGATCCATTGGGGCATGAAGCCGACCTTCCACGCACCGATGTGCTGATTGGGTACCAGGATATATTTCACTTTGTGGGTGTCCAGTATCTGCTTAAGGATGAGATTGGCCTGATCCACACGGCGTCCCGTTGCAAATGGCCAGTAGGAGCCCACTCCCTCGCTGGACATTCCCTCGGTTGCGACAATGCTCGGGTTGGCGTGTCCGCGCGGTGCAACCAGTCGCCAGAGCCACGCCAGGGAAGGCGGCAACACGTGGAACATCCCCAGAATGCCATAACTGGGTTGCTCGCGGGTGCAAGGGGGGGTGCGCACCCCGAATGATCGGATATCCACATCGAGCTTGCCCCGGATGACATTCGGAACCACTTCGCTTGGAACAATAACACGAGGGTTCGGGCAACGTTCGCCGGGTGCATCCTCGATGTGATCCCAAATCAGGGCGGTTCCTCCGGGTTGGCCGTCGATGTTAAGGAACAACAAGGGCTTGGGGGCGTGAATACTGAGCTTTTCCAAATGCGGGTCCACGCCGTAGGTCTCAATGTGGTTGACCCGGACAAACCATGCGTCCTCCGCATCCATGAGCGTCAGTTTTCCGTTCCCCTTGTTGAGGCTTGGATGACACAAGGCCATATCGTCCGCAGCCGGCCGGATCTGACAACACTGGGGAATGGTGAGGGTCCGGACCTCCCCCGATACAGTATTTCGACCCAGGCAAAGCGAGCCGTCCCCTTCACGGTGGGGCAGTTCGAGCATTTCACTTTTTCCACCTCCGCTTGCACCCTCGTGGGAGATGCCGATCACGTTGTCATAGGGGGTCACGATTTGTGCCGCCGAGCAATGCATGGTGATCCATTCCTCTTTTTCACCAATCGTGAGCAGCACGCCGTATATTCCTTTTTTGGCGCTGGGACCCGGGTAGAGATTGTAGCTGAACAACTCATGCATGTTCTCCATGCGACGGTGAACGACCACCTGTTTCCCTTCCAGATGAGTGTGGCGAAAGGGGGGTGCGACGTAAATGATCGCCTTGGGATTGAAATCGTAAGGCAATTCCGATGGGGGGGTGAGTCCCTGCAGCATGGCCAGCCCAAGGGCAAAGAACCCGGCATTGGCAGGGGCTATTACGAGAGCGTCCGTGCCCTTCCCTGGCATTCCCGCAGTAAAGGCGAAGCAGGCGAGCTCCTGGGTCTTGAGCCAATTGAAGGTTTCGCGTCGCAACCCTTCAAAATCCTTGCCGTAGCGTTCCTTGAAGGTTGGCTTGTCGGTGGGGAGGGTGTCGCCGATCACCATGCAATCCGGATCGCGTCGGCGCATGTAGGTTTCGTAGTAGTTCGCGCAAATTCCGTTTTTTACTTTGCATGCGCGTGCCTCTTTTACCCATCCCCGGCCCGGAACATCGTAGGCGACCACGTGCCACCCATCTGGACCTGCATCCCTGACGGCCAGTTCAATGAGCATCTCCACACTGTCCGCAACGGTCACTTTCGGAGCCTCGCTCAGGACTTCGGCCGCATCAGCTGGCAGCTTCATGCGTTGCAGGATGCTGTGATAATCGGCTGCTTGAGTTGTCTTCATGATGATTTCTGGTTGGATTGTCTTGTTATGATGTCAACAAAGTATATAACAAATGCCATATCATGATCTAGTGCGGATTATGATCCCGATTGACGATTATTGATATTAATATATGTAGTATTAATACTTTCTGGAATTTCCTATGCCACAAACCCTTTCAAGAGCCCTCAGGACCCGACTCCTCAACAGCGATCAACTGACCAGATGCCTGGAAGATGCCCATTGGGTCACGGGAATGGATGCAGCCTTTCTGGCGCCGGATGGAACGGTGCTCAGTGCTTTTCCCCGCAAGGCAAGCCCGAATATTTGTACCTTGATCCGGAGCCGCCTCCCCTCCTATCCGGAGTGTGCCGTTTGTCGGCTGGCGCATGGTGGAAAGGGTCAATACTCAGTGGATCGTTCCGATTGTCCGGCGCATTTGAGCCGGCTGATTCACGAGTGTCGGGTCGATGATCAGACCGTTGGCTTGTTTGTGCTATGGCCCTATCGCGACGCCTCGATTCTACCGGATCGCTGCCGTGAGGCGTGGACGCGTTTGGCGCGCGAGGGCGCTTCGATTTCATGGAACGAGTGGCGGCATGCGTGGGACAAGGTAATTGTGTTGGATAACAGGCGGGTGGAGGCAACCCGTCGATGGATGGGCTTTGCGGTAAAGGAGGCGATGGACGAACTGGATGCGGAGCCGCGCATTCGGGCTGTCGAAAAAGCGCTTCCCGGGTTGGTTCATCGCGTTTGCGCGATTGTGAGGGATCGCCA
>JAQVLM010000417.1 GCA_028704125.1 Opitutales bacterium | reverse complement strand
AGATTGCCGAAATCAAAGAAAAAAGCCTCACGCCTCTCGTCGAAACCGCCGACATCAGTCCATTTGCCAGCACACAAGAATGCGATGACTTCACCCCTGGCCAACGAGGATACCGCGCGTTGGTCACCTTGGGACAACTCGATACGGATGTGTCGGGACTCACTCCGGTCCATCCGGATTACCAAATCGCCGGAGCCAGCAGTGACATCACGGTTGTCAACCTCGGCGACAGCCCGGACGGACTGAAGGTCGGGGATACTATCCAGTTCAAAGTCAGTTACTCAGCCCTTCTGCGCCTGATGAACGGACGCTACATCGACAAGGTCCTGATCGAGCACTGACAAACCGGAGAACGATCGATTGGTTCCATCCCGGGCGATCGAACGATGCTTCCAAACCCGCATTCCTTCAATGTCCGCCGTGGAAGTATCCAGCACAAGGTCATAATGAGTTCCAAGAAAACTCCAGAATGACGGAAAGCTCTCCGGAGAATAACTTCTGTCTTTGAATCCGAAACTACCCGGATAACACGCATCCACCACGAAGGCGGGTCGGGATCGCTCAATATCCCGCATGAACCTTTCCTGATAGTATGCCTTCAGATCGCTGCTCACGGCTATGAACGGATAAGCCATCTCGGCATCGGGAACGACCAACTGGGTGCAAACCTCACGCGTGCCCGAGACGAGGTCGGTCTTCACATACAAATCGGGCAACCAGCCCCACACCGTCATTCGATCTCCAGGCAGTTTCTCCGCATTAATGTAACTAATTACTGCGTGAGCATGCGCATCGGCCCCCAAATGGATATTTGGATTGAACATTCCCAGGTTGAAAAAGAAGAATGACGCCCACACTCTTGAAAACACAAAACTGCCCAACAATGCCACAATGGGAATCTTGGAAAAGAACGGATATTCCCGACTATCAAAACGGTCGATGAAGAGGCCCGATACAACCGCCGAAGGAATCAAGATGAACTGCCAGTAATGAGAAAAACCGGTGCCTGGTTTTCCTATTGCGTATGCCGATGCCACAAAAACGACTACTGCCGGTATCATGGGCCATCTGAGATTACTTAACAATTGTTGATGGCCAGTCTGACGGCATTCGGGGCTCCTCACCCTCCATAATCCAATGAGAAGGAAAAACAACATCAATAAGATTTGAGCCAAACCCGCAATAAACAAGTCAGGGGAGTGACAGAACGCATTTATTACAAACGCACGAACCACATTGGCAAGCGCTCCATACTGAAAACCCAATGCCAAGTAGGATTTCACAAAATCCGACCATCCTCCCGACAAACACACTGGCAAAAGAATCAAAAACGGAAAAGCCAACCCGGACAAAGCTATCCATGGGAGGCGGTGGAATAATCCACCGATTCCGTTCCTGTGAAGGCAACAGAATACCCCGATAATGGCAATCGGGAAGGCGATGACAACTGCTTGAAGCTTCGCAAACGGAACCAAGCTCGCAAGCGCAATCGACACCAATAGTCGACCAAGACGTTCACCTTCCAAATATGCCGAAACCAGGTAGTAAAACGAAGCACTCAACAAAAAAACAGGCATCAACTCACTCGAGTAGTGGATGAAATCTGAATTTTGAGGGAAAGCCCAAAAGAGAATCGGAGCCAAAGACACAACTGCTGCCCACGAATCCGCCAAAAACAGCCGCAGAGTTTTGAATCCGAAGACACAGGCCCCCCAAATCAACAATATCGCGATGACCCGGGCAGACACATATCCCGGGGCGACACCAAGCAAGGATGGAATCAGAATCGCGAAAGTGCCGATAGGACCACCTGTCGTTGTGTCCACATGGGTCCATGGAATCGGATCTTCCAGAAACAGCATAGCCTGTGCGACATATTGTGCTTCATCCGGATTAAAAGGATATGGGACAAATAGGGAAAGGCATCTCGAGTATATCAGAAGAAGCAAATACAAACCCAGGATCACACGAGAATAGACCCGACCGTGTGCTGGTCCGAACATCTTCCAGAGGTAAAAAATGATCAGTCCAAAAATCGGAAGCGTCCCTGAATACCATTGTATCACTGTCAGATTATCCATGAACGGGTTATGAAAACGGCTTGAAAAGAGCAAACCCAACTATGCATCGCACGCAGTCGGTGTAATCAAACAGATATGGCCACAGCGCACAAGACACTTTGTTCCGAAACAAACAGTCTATAGGCAATCCATGTCTTGACCCAACGTTATCGCGCCGGGAACAACATCAGTCCCGCTGGAGTAAGAAAGCGCCTACACCATCCGTTCCGGAGTCCGGAGGGAACAGAGAAATGGCACGGACCAAACGGAAACCAAGTTTCTGCCGGATCAGAAAAGCCTCAACCACGCCTTCGTTTTCGGCGGCATCAATACTGCAGGTGCTGTAAACCAGGCGACCACCCGGCTTAACCAAGGGAGACACCGCATCCAGGATCCGGCTTTGAATGGCAGGCATGCGAACAAAATCCACCTCGCCCAACCTCCATTTGACATCCGGATGGCGTTGAATCACTCCGGAGTTGGAACATGGCGCATCTACCAACACCCCATCAAAAGAATCATTGTCAAAGGGACAATTTCCGGAGCCCCAGTCCACACAGCCCAACTCCACACGATCCAGTCCGAGCCGCTCCACATTCTGGCGGATCAGCCTGACCCGGCGTTCGTCCCGGTCCACTGCAACAATCCGGCTCTCAACGTCTTCTCTCTCCAAGCGTTTCCAGAGGTGCACCAGTTTTCCTCCAGGAGCGGCACAAGCGTCGAGAAATCGTCCTCTCAACTCATCTCCCATAAGAGAGGGAGCCACAGCCGTGGAAGGATCCTGAATATAAAGTCTGTGTTGCAACAATTCAGGCACTCCAGCTGCGGCGGATCGCCGAATACGATAGAACCCCTCCCATCGGGTCGGTTCCAATGCGTTGGCCAGAGCGTCTCCACTTTGTTCAGCCACGGTTCCAGCGACATCGTGCGCATATAACTCCGGCACCCGCTGGTTCCATTTCATCAGATCAATCGCGCGGTCCGATCCAAAAGCACCCATCCACCGCTTCACCAACTCCTCAGGGTGACTCAACAAGACACTCCATCTTGCGGTCCGCTCCAATTCAACGAGCATTTCAGGCATCCCGGAGGCGATCGTGCGCATGACCGCATTCGCAAACCCGCCCTCCCGTGCGGAAAACTCACGCCGGATCATCTCAACCGCATGGTGGACAATTCTCGCCACCCTGCCCGGATCTCCCACGTTCTCGTAGAGCTCGAAAATCGATGGCATCAAAGCCGCTTTCAGCCTCGCTTTCGGCGCCCGTTTCACAGACTGCTCCAAAAAGTAGGACAACAAAGCGTGATGACGGACC
>JAQVLM010000416.1 GCA_028704125.1 Opitutales bacterium | reverse complement strand
AACGACTGGATCTTTTATCACGCCGTTTCCGTAGAAAATCCCAAAGGACGCGTACTGATGATGGATCAGGTAAAGTGGGAGAACGACTCAAGACTTATTATAATCCATCTGGTGTATATCTGACGGACTACTTCCAGACTACATGGGTGCCTTCCCTCAATCCTGCGGATGCCAGCTATGTTGATCCGGGTGCTCCGTGGACCACTCTCTTGGGTGATCCAAATGGTGTGCAGGCTGACAATCCGATGAATTATGTCGGCCGCACGAAGGCTCCAGTTGATATTCTGAACGCGGATGATGGAGATCGCGATCAGCTGATCACCAACTATGGTGTGACCGAGCAGATCGTCGATTCCAAGGGTATTGTCTGGCAGGGCTATCTGTTTGATGGACTGGTTGTCCCGACTGTTGGGTGGAGAGAGGATACCCTCGAAACATTCACTGCGACAGGTGCAAAGGATGGGACGGGTCTATACTCGACCAAAGTCGGCAAGACGGAAAAAGCATTGGAGAACACCGGCGAAACTGTTTCGTGGGGTGTTGTGGCCCACATGCCGCGCAAGTGGGTGGACAAAGTTCCTGTGTTGTCCGGCTTGAGTGCTTATTACAACGTGGGCGAGAACTCCAGGGTGCAGGCTCGTTACAATTACGATGGGTCTTCTCTGGATAATCCTTCCGCAGAGAGCACGGACTATGGGGTCGTCCTGTCCCTGTCTGATGAAAAGCTCAGCATCAAGATCGGAAAGTTCGAAACGACGGTCAAGAATGCGAATCTGCCCGGAGGAACCTCGATTCTCGGCAATAACCAGTATTACCTCTACCAGTTGGAAGCATGGGGAACCGCAAATTCACTTATGTATCTGTTTGGACGCGAAGGTCTCGATCCGAACCAGAGCTGGCATTGGAACTGGGCTGATACTGATTCACCCGGTGAGGGGTGGAATGATGCTGCGACCCAAAGCTGGAAGAATCATCCCGGTATGATTGCCCAGCTGGAAACGGTGGACGCATGGATCATGACAATGGATCAGCAGTTCTTCGATAACTATGCGATTCCTGTGAATGTTTCGGCACTCCAGAACGCGTATACCACTTACCGGAGCTCAGGCGACATCCAGCCGCTTGTCAGTGCTGCCGCATCCATGGGCTTCAACGTCGGAACCTACACGACTGGGTTCTCTTCGCAGAACAACGGTCAGATCAATGGTATTGGTCCCAATGGAACCATTGACAACGTGTCGGAAGGTTGGGAGTTCGAAGTCAACTATCGTCCAATCTCGAACTGGAATATTCAGCTCAACGCTGCAAAGACGGATGCCTATCGGGAATCTCTCGGAGCCCCTATGCTGGAACATATTGCCAAGCAGTGGGCCCGTCTGCAGGGTCCTGCAGGGGATATCCGGCTGTGGTGGGGTGGAGATCGTCCGCTTCGCGCCTATTACGAAGATAACATCATGTCGGCCGTTGAATTCCAGCAGGAGTCGATTGGTTTCCAGGTTCCTGAACTGCGTCCATGGCGCTTCGCTTTGATCACCAATTATTCCTTTATTGGTGATCGTCTGAAGGGTTTCAACGTTGGTGGAGCGATTCGCTGGCAGGATAAGCAGATCCTCGGATATGGATTCAAGGACGACCTCTCCGGATTGTCGGTTGAAAAGCCGATCTACGGTGACACTGAAACCAATGTTGACCTGTGGGCAGGGTATGAACGCAGCCTTACCGAGAAGATTGACTGGAGGATTCAGCTCAATCTCCGTAACGTCGGTCAGGATGTGGGGTTGACTCCAATTTCGGCGAACCCGGATGGAAGCCCCGCAGCTCAGCGTATAACGGAAGGGATGACTTAGACGATCTCCAATACCTTCTCGTTCTAAGATGGGTTTAAGCCATCGGACGGGTCTGTTCGTCCGATAGCCCGATTTGAAGAGAGGTCCTTCCGTTCTGGTAAGGGCCTCTCTTCTGTACCATTTGGACTTCTGAAAGGCAGAGGATTTTTTTGTGCGAAAATTTGGTTTGCGATCCAATTCCTGACAGCCATTTTTTTGTCGAACCCCTTGATTTTTTATCCCGCCCGGGCGAGGCGGGTGCGATATGCCTTCGTTTATAGGGCCGTCATCCAACCTTGAACCCCATTTCCGGAATTTGGAAACCATGGAACCGAAATGCTCATCCCGTTTATTGCGCGCCTCCGATCTGGAGTTCCTGCGCATGTTTCTTTATCTTTCCCTCTTGCTGTTTTTTGCAGTGGGTCCCTTGAGAGCGGAGCGACAGCGCGTCAGAATCGACGATGGCTGGCGTTTTTCGTTGGGTCATGCGACGGATCGTGATCTGGATTTTGGGCATGCCAAGGGCTATTTCTCGTATCTTGCGAAAACCGGATTTGGAGATGGTCCGGCAAGTTTCTCGTTTGATGACCGGATGTGGCGGAGTGTAGATCTTCCACATGATTGGGCGGTTGAGATGCCTTTTGATCCAGAGGGAAGCCATAGTCATGGCTACAAGGCGGTGGGTCCCGGTTTCCCGGAACACAGCGTGGGATGGTACCGGAGGGCGTTTGCCGTGTCGCAAGGGGACCTTGGGAGACGGATATGGATTGAGTTTGACGGAATCTACCGGGATGCGGATGTTTTTGTGAACGGTTTTTTTGTCGGAAACGAACCCGGCGGATACCTGCGCCAAGCCTATGATGTAACCGATTATCTGAACTACGGAGGTCGAAATGTGGTTGCGGTCCGGGTGGACGCGTCCATGGAGGAAGGGTGGTACTACGAAGGCGCGGGAATTTACCGTCATGCCTGGCTGGATAAGCATGACCCCGTCCATTTGGAGCGCGATGGAGTATGGGTTCGCAGTGAGGTTATGGAAGGTCGAAGTCGTCTGGTGATCACGACTGAGGTGACGAACTCGACGAATAAGGATACAGAGGTCGTGATGGGTCATGTGTTGCGGGATGCATCCGGCACCTCGGTTGCATCAGTCGGTGGAAATTCGCTGAAAATAAATGCGGGTACCACGCAGGTGAATGAGATTCGAATGGAGGTCGAGGGTCCACGCCTGTGGGATTTGGATGATCCGTACCTATATGCGTTGGAAACCCGGATCAGCAGCGCGGATGGTCGCCACCTGGATTCGAAGATCACGCGGGTGGGAATTCGGTCCATCTCATTTGATCCGGATCATGGCTTTTTTCTGAACGGCCGATCCGTTAAGCTCAAGGGGACGAACAATCATCAGGATCATGCGGGAGTGGGCGTAGCCATTCCTGACGCTCTGCAGGATTGGCGGATTCAGCAGCTGAAGCGCATGGGCAGCAACGCCTACCGCACGTCCCACCACCCGCCCAGCCCGGAGTTGCTCGACGCCTGTGATCGTCTCGGGATGC
>JAQVLM010000415.1 GCA_028704125.1 Opitutales bacterium | reverse complement strand
ACCTTCACCCGGACCAGATACTCGAAGGCCGGGTCGGTGGTGTCGGGCCCGGGATGCAGGCAGGAAAAGGCAATCGCTCCAAGCAGCAACGTGCTTCGCCAGTCTGTGTGCCAGTGTGGTGTGATCTGGATTTGGCTGCGTGACATTAGAATGGTGATTCAGAAGATGGATCCCATTGTTTTATCGACTGCTCACAGGCAGAATGAAGTAATGATTTCTTTGTGTTTTTTCCTGAAACACCCGAAATCCGGCAAAAGGATGATCAGGAGTCGACTTTTTTGGTTTTACATTGGATACAACATGTTTCATCCGATAATCATGAGTGAGTCACAGTATCGCCGCCCACAGGCTATCTGGAAGGATTGAGATGAGTCTGTCCCCTGCAAAACACTATTACAGCAAAGCTGCGGTTGAGGCTTGGTTCAGAAGGTTAACCCGGGATTGGGAGTGCCATTTTTCTCAGGATCAGCTTAAGATGGGGCGTCAGATCTACCTCGATGACGGTATTCGGGAGCTGGAGCTGACTGTTGACGATGCGATTGTGCATACCCGCACCGAGGACAAGGCATACTATTCGGTCATTTCGTGGGACAAGCTGGTTCCGCAAGTCCGCAGTTCCACGAGAAAAATCGATCGCGGGAAGGCGATCGCGGTTGCGGGTTTGTATCAGATCGAGGAGCTTATTTCGGAGAAACTCGATGAGTTGAGTGTGGACGAGCCGGTTGAGGCTGTCCTCAGTCCTGGATTGGAAGATGGAGGTGCCTCCTCTGGACCAGAAGATGGGAGCGATGGACTGCGTCGTCCCCTTGTGCTTGTTTTTTCAGGCGATGAAGATGGGTTATGCTTCCATTCTTATTGGCTGAATCAGGATGGGAGTCGCGACGCTGCCCTTATCGTGGGCAATTCCAAAGCGCCTCGCTTGACGGAGGGTGAAAGCGAAGCCTTGATCCGGCTCACCACACTGGCTGGCCGTGCGGGGTTTGTCCTGGATCGGGTGCATGGGCGTTTTTCGATGTCCGATATCGGGCGTTTTGTTCCTTTTCTGACGCATGTGCTGCCGAAGTGGAAAGAGCACTTCACGGTGTTGCGTGAGTCTGAGGTGAAGCGCCTGATGCAAGGGATTCAAGACGTGCGAATGGAAGCGTTCGTGGAGGAGCGATTGGATGAGGAACCCGATGGATCGGAGTTTACGCGCTACGAGATCGATTGGAAGTTCCATGCTGGTGGAGCGGTTTTGAACCCGCATGAGGCGGCTTTGCTCACGCGTAAACCGGGGCAGCCCGTGTTCATTCCCCAGCGGGGTATCGTGCAACTGACGCATTCCCAGATCAGCCTGATGGATCGTTTGGCGGAATTCCGCCGCGAAGTTCAGAAGGGAAGGTCGGAGCGTTACATGGTGCTCTCCGTGTTTGGAGATGGCGATCATCAGATCAAGCTTTCGCGGGGGTTGGTTCAATGGCGCAAGAAGCTGTTCTCGGAGCCCAAACCCGTGGCACGCGCCGGCCGCTTTCTGAGAACCTATCAGAAGCGGGGAATCGAGTGGATGGCCCATGTGCTGAGGAGCGGATGCCATCCTTTGCTGGCCGATGAAATGGGTTTGGGAAAAACAGTCCAGATACTCGGGCTTCTGAAGGAGCTCACGAAGGGCAGCAACAAGCCGTCGGTCGTGTTTTCGCCGGCAAGTGTGGTGCCGGTGTGGATGTCTGAGATCAAACGCTTTTACCCCGCCCTGCGGTTTGTTCAGATAACGGGAGCCCGCAGCCTGTCCGAGTTGGATAAGTCGAGCGTGGATGTGATCCTCTGCAGTTACACCTTGTTCAGGCGAAATGCGGAAGCGTTCTCCAAGATCGGATTCAAGTGCGCGATTCTGGATGAGGCGCAGGTGATCAAGAATCCCGAAACCAAGGTCAGCCGGGCTGCCTACGGTCTGAATGCTGAATGGCGTATCGCGATGAGTGGGACGCCGATTGAGAACCATTACAAAGATGTCTGGTCACTGTTCTACTTCCTGATGCCGGGATTGCTGGGGAGCAGGACCCGTTTTGAGGCTCAGGTTGAGGCCGGGGGCGCCGTGTTTCAGGAGAAGCTCAGGAATCAATTGGCTCCTTTCATCCTGAGAAGGACAAAAGAGGAAGTGGTTTCCGAGCTTCCGGCCAAGAATGAGATGCAGCTCAATTGCGGAATGACCGAGCTGCAGCGCAAGGAATACAACCGGCTGCTCCATGAGGGGATCAAACGCTTGAACACGGATGGGCTGGGGGATACTTTCCAGAAACGGTCATTTAACATGCTGGCCCTCATCACCCGATTGCGGCAGGTGTGCTGTGACCCCGGCCTGTTACCCTGGATGGACACCGATCCGATGAAGAGTGGTAAGATCCAACTGATGGTGGAAAAGCTGGCGGACATACTGGATGCCGGGCACAAGGTTGTGATCTTCAGTCAGTTTGTCGGGTTGATCAACCGGCTGAGGACGGTTTTGGATCATTCATTTCCGGACGTGAGCCTCTTCACTTTGACTGGAAAAACAGTGGATCGTGAGAAGCCCGTGAGCGGGTTTCAGAATGCCCCGAGTCCATCCGTTATGTTGGTGAGTCTGCGCGCCGGTGGCACGGGTATTACCCTGAGCAGTGCGGATTATGTCTTTTTAATGGATCCCTGGTGGAATCCTTCGGTCGAGAATCAGGCAATCGACCGTGTTCACCGCATTGGGCAGAAAAACCCGGTTTTTGTCTATCGGGTGATCAGTGCTGGGACGGTCGAAGATCGGGTCCAGTCGCTTCAACACGAAAAGAGGGAAATGTTCCGGCTCCTGATCGAGGATCTGAAGGATGTCTCGCATCATCCGGAGCACCTCAACACTCTCCGGGATCTTCTTGCGTTACAGTGAGTTTTTTCCGGAATCGTCAACGAGGCGTTGTTTCCCAGGGAGATCCATGGAAAGGATAGCGACAGCTCCATTTCATGGGGGTCCTAGGTCAGGTTAACGCCTATGCACATTCAACATCCTTTTTCTGGCCATCCGAATGTTGAACGGGTGCCCATAGAAATCAGAAACCCCGATCCGGCTGATCCAGATCGGGGTTTCTGCGTCTTCGTTGAAAAAAGGGGAGGGATACCCGGATGCTTGCTTTATAGCTTGGCGTTGATGCGTTCCATTACCTGAAATGCATCGGCTACGTAGAGCACATCCGCCTTGCCATGGGCCCATCCGCAATTCGGGTCGAGATTGATGGCCCGCCGTTCCTGCACGAATCGCCATCCAACGGCATGGGGCTCTTCCCCATGACAGCAGGTGGACAACCCTTTGGAGTGACGGGGGGTCGCACCGGTCTGTCCAATCTGGTGCATATGGGTGAGGAAGGAGAGAACTTCCTGTCCTTCCGAACTGAGATCCACCATGGATTTGCTGC
>JAQVLM010000414.1 GCA_028704125.1 Opitutales bacterium | reverse complement strand
GTGATAACGTGTTCGATGAAGGCATTGAGGTGCACGGCGAAAGCATCCGGATACTCGAGATGCGGCGCATGCCCGGCATCCGGAGTATCCACCCAACGCCCATAAGTCAGCATCCCTTCCATGCGTCGGGCCAACTCGCGGTATTTCGGATCATGCTCTCCGGTCACCAGCCAGACAGGGCATTCCAAGTCCCGGATCAGGGTCCATCCGGGCTCAAGTCGTCCCTGTCCAAAGGCGTGTAGGGACGAGGCAAGCGAGGCCGCATCCAAGCGCAGTTTTCTCGCCTTGCGTTCTTCCGCAAAAAGGTCGCCTGTATTCTGCGTCCGGATAATGGGCTGATCCATCCATCTCGAAACAAAGGATTCAAGGCCATCGGCAAGGATCCGCTGCGCCAGCGCCTCATCCGATTGCGCGCGCTCGTCTCTTTCGGCCTGATCGAAGATTCCGGGAGTGCCGCTGATCAACAGTATCCCATCGGGTTTGATTTCCGGCCGGCGCCGGAACCATTCGAGCAGCATCCGGGCTCCCATCGAATAAGCGAGAATCAAAACCGGACCCCCGCCAAAACATGTCTCATCAAATGATTCGCACATGCTCCGGTCGAAACGCTCCCATGCGAGCTCCATCGATGCCCCACCCGGCTCTCCTCCCGGAAGGTGTCCGGGAAGAATGGAAAACCGCCAACGCACCGCGACACCCACCCGATCGAAGAGCGGCTCAAAGTCGACCGGCGAACCCGTGAAACCATGCAGGGCGAGAATCGTCGCACGGGTGCGGGTTTCCTCCGAAAATGCGTGTTGCTCCGATTTCATTCTGGCAATCCCTGTTCAAGCACGTTTACTCATGATCGATATCCCACTCCCATATGGCTGCTACTGTATTCACTATCGCGAACCAAAAAGGCGGCGTCGGCAAAACGACGACTGCCATCAACCTCGCGGCTGCGCTGGCAGACAAGCATATCAACACACTGCTTGTCGATATGGATCCGCAAGCCAATACAACCAGCGGCCTCGGATTTGAAAAAACCAAAGGCGCCAGCATCTACGGTCCGCTGCACGGAGAAGGAGCCGCACAGGAAAAAATCCTTCCCACCCGCAACGAACACCTGTTCATCATCCCCTCCGAAGTGGATCTGGCGGCTATCGAGGTGGAGCTTGCTCAGAAAGAGGACTACCTGATCCAACTGCGGCGTTGTCTGGAATCGCTGATGCGATCCTTTCGTTTCGATGCGATCGTGATCGACTGTCCGCCTTCGCTTGGTCTGATTTCGATGAATGCGCTGGCAGCAGCCGACTACCTTGTGGTGGCACTCCAATGTGAATACCTCGCCCTCGAGGGGTTGGGACAAATCCTCGATCTAATGAAGGAAATCCGCGAGGCGGGGGTGAATCCAAAGCTCGATCTGGGCGGGATCGTGATGACGATGTATGACCTGCGCACCCGCTTATCCGAACAAGTGGTGAGCGAAGTGCGCACCCATTTTCCCGACAAGATATTCCAGTCCATCATTCCCAGAAGTGTGAGACTGAGCGAAGCTCCCAGTTTCGGTAAATCGATCTTCGAGTACGAACCGAATTCGGCGGGCGCGGTGGCCTACCGCAAGCTGGCGGACGAGGTGATCGGACGCTTCAATCTGGACAATACCAAGCTAAAACTGGGCGGAGCATCCTGATCAGAGGTGCCACATGGCCTCGACCACAATGGACAAACCGACCATAAGGGCTCTGGAAAAAATTCTAGGGCACAGGTTCAAGGACAAACAGTTGCTCGTAAGGGCACTCACCCACCCTTCCCATGTCCAGGGCACCGATCAGGCGGATCTGCACAACCAGCGTCTGGAGTTTCTGGGGGATGCGGTTCTCGGAATGATTGTCGCCCACGAGCTTTATGAAGCCTACCCTGATGAGCGCGAGGGCTTCCTGACCAAAGCCAGGGCATCGATCTGCCATGGGAAAGGGCTGACTGAACTGGCCCGGAAACTCGGGCTCGAGAACTTTGCTTTGCTGGGTCGAAGCGAGCGTGTGGCCACCCTTCAGAACCGCAGCCTAATTCTGGGCGATTGCATCGAGGCAATCATCGGAGCAGTCTACATCGACGGAGGCTTTCGCGCCGTGCAAAAGCTGGTTCGCTCATGGGTGATCGAGAGCATCCGCTCGCTCGATGCCGAGGCGATTGCTTTCAATTATAAGGGGGCACTACAGGAATGGGCGCAGTCGGTAGCCACTCCGACCCCGGTTTGCTATGAACTTGTCGATCAGAAAGGCCCGGATCATGCGCGGGTTTTCACCGTAGCCGTCGTCATCCGGGGTCAAACCATCGCAAGCGCGTCGGGGTATTCCAAGAAAGACGCGGAAACATTGGCAGCCAAAATGGCACTCGAATGCATCCGGGCAAACGGAGATCAAGTCCCCGCCGGTTCACCAGTTGCCACGACCTCATGCGGAACAGAAAACACCTCGGCATCCCCTGCGGAGAATTCCGTAGCCGAGTCCTGATCCGTTGAACTCTGCTCTCACGGCAGCCATTATTACCGATAAACCCGGATGACGCCCATCTCCATACCGAACGGAATCACCCGACACTGGATCACCGGTGTGCCCAACGAGGCATTTGGCTTCGCTATTACCGGAGTATTGGACAGTGCACGCTACCCGGTGGTATTGGTTCTTTTCGAGGATTTCCGCGAAGCGGCTCAGGCCCGGGCGGACACCGACGTTATCCTTCAGATGCCGGACCTTGAGAAGCGCAAGTCCGCCATCCGCACAACCGAGCTTCCGTGCCTCAGCGACTACTCGGAACTGGAGTCCTTGAAACAGGAAAAACGATGTGACCTGATCCGGGCCCTTGGCCTGATCCGGGAAGCATCGCAAGGGAATGAACCGGTGCTGGTATTCACCACTATTGACGCCTTGTTTCAGGAGCTTCCCGCTGCAGCGGAATGGAACCAGACGGTTTTGCATCTCAAAAAGGGAGCTACGCTATCATTCGACTCCATCCGCGAAACCCTGGCGAACAAGCTGCACTACAGCTATGAGGCGGTGTGCGAAGCCCCGGGCGAGTTCGCGGTCCGCGGCGGCATCATCGATGTCTACCCCCCGAATGCCCTTGCTCCGGTCCGTATCGATTGCTTCGGGGATGAGATCGAATCCTTGCGCACCTTCGACCCCACCACTCAACTAACCGATGCGGCTATCGACTCGCTGACCCTCCTGCCGGCCGAATGGGAGCACGACAACGCAACCCGATCCGCTGGCCATGGACTCTTTTCACATCTCGATGGTCCGGTCCAATTCATTCTACGCGAGTCCCGCGTCCTCGAATCCAGGGTCAACCAGCGTTTTGCACTGCCGGAGGAACGCAACATGGCAGCCAAGCATGTGTCCCTCGAATGGGCATGGACCAAACGGGATGGTTCATCCGATCA
>JAQVLM010000413.1 GCA_028704125.1 Opitutales bacterium | reverse complement strand
GGCCAGGTTTTTCTGACGGGTGTCATGACTGAGGAACTCCCGGAAGCCGTTTTCAAGAGCAATGGCCGCGCAATACTTTGGAAAGGTTGTGCTGGGTCTCCATGATAGAGAATGTTTTCATAACGCATAAAATTAACGCATAAACGCGCGCCTGTCAACGTTCCCGCATCTGATCTCCGCCGCTGGAGGAAGCCTCGGGAGTGCCCCTTGTCATCGTCGCAGGCTGCGCCAAACGGATTTGATCAGATCACCGCGCAGAGGAGCTTTCCGCTATGCCTTCACAGGGGTTGGGATGGAGGGAGAAGCGCAATCCCCAGACAAACGCCCGAAACGCCAGTGGTATTCAGCCACCCGTCTGATGCCTTGCGCTTCTGTTTAGTCTATTGAATCCCCGTTTTGATGAAAGGCAATCATCTGGACATAGATTAGAATCGACGCGATGTGTCCCAGGAGGGTGTTGTCAACTGGTGAAGGGACACGAACTCTGGGGTATCCGAACTCGATCGACAGCCAGTATGTCCGAATGCACGCGGGACAAAATACCCGATTGACCCGCGTCCAATATCCGGATATGAATCAAAACAACCGAACGAAAGGATCCATAATGAAACTTACACTACCCCTGGTGATGGTCGCGTTGATCGGATTGCTACCTGTTGCAGCAACTGATGATGTCCTTGTGGTGGGTGGGATGGCCCCCATGGGAGATGCCAACGCATGGGTGGACGCTCAGAGCCGGACCGCGCATGAGGGGCAAAGCAACTACAAGTCGAAGTATCTGGCTGTAGCTCCAGCGCTCAACCACGGGGGAGTATTTCCAACCTGTGTGGCCATGGTGCTGATGTATCACAACGATCAGTTGGGACTGTTTCCATCGCATATCCGGGACTTCCTAAGCCCGGAAGGGCAGTGCCTGATCGCCTCGCCAGAGTATTTCGCGGACTACTATCTACCGGATGACAGTGCAACGGTGCATTTATTGCAGGATAAGAGCGGTCCTTTAGGTGCTCAGAGCTACAATTTCATCACCCGTAAAGACAACTGCATCGCAGATAGGTGCCTGACCTCTCAGAGCTTCATTGGGTTGAGAGCCGGAATGTCGGTGATCACTAGCTCGGGCGGGACTTCATATAGCCTGAACCTCAACTACAACGGGCAGGTGATCCAGATTCTCTCGGGGCTGAACAATATGGTCAGCACAAGCTTGTATTGGCTTGGAAAGTATATCGACGAAAACCGTCAAGATGTGCCTGCTGGTTTCAGTCAACTGGCCGGCTTTCTGGAAATGTCGAACTTTGAATCATTGTATTATTGGGACAAGGAACCATCGGATACCAACTCCTCCGAATACTACTGGCGGAGGATACAGGAAGAAGTCGATTCGGGGCGTCCTTTGATTGCGTTGATGAGTCAAGGACCGTATAGCGAAGTCATGCGCATCGCACCTGCTGTAACGGTGGTGGGATATGCGGAAGACCCTGTCCGTAGGGCATTTGCCGCCTTCAATGGCCAGAGCATGGAGATGCAGTGGTATTTCCTTGAAGACATGATTCAGGGGATTATCCCATTCAACTTCGACGTTGAAGGATTTGAGTCGGGACAACCGGCCCTTTCCAGAAACGTGGTGCATCGGTTCTACAATCCGACAAACGGCGCCTATTTCTTCACTGCCTTCGAGAGTGAAGCGCAGGCGGTAGTGGATAACAATCCTGTTTGGGAGTATCAGGGACCTGTGTTTGAGGTCGAATACGGCCCGGCTGTAGGAAACCTGCCGGTATACCGCTTTTTGAACACAAAGGTTGGGGCGCACTTCTTCACGATGAATGAGGCTGAAAAGGCGTCGGTGATCGCTAACCTGTCTTACCAGTATCAATACGAAGGGGTGGCCTTCTATGCGCGGGCGGATCAACTCCCGAATGATCCCGCAAACCCGGCCGGTGTGGCGTCTTACCCGATATGGCGCTGTTATTTGCCGCAAACCTCATCGCACTACTTCACGGCATCAAAGGCTGAGGTGGACTATATTCAGGAGAACGTTGACCGATCGCTGATATACGTGGAGGGCATTGCGTGGTATTCAGGCCGGATCTTCGATGTGCCGTGAGATATGATAATGTGGGAAGTGACAGTCATGGTCAGGCCCAATGCCGGGCATCCGCAGTGTTGAGAGATGGAGACGGGTTGGCTGGTAGCGTTGCTTGCTGGTGGTGACCGGGAAGAGGCGGCCAGGCGGGTCGAAACACTGGCAGGGCTGCTTTGGTTTGATGTGGTGGCGGGAATTAAAGGAATTCTGGTTGAAATGCTGATGGCTGGAGTGAAATAATCGGAATAGTGACCGATAACCTGAATATGATCAGATTTGCTTGTTATTGAACGCAAAAGAGGTGTATTGTCTATAAGTTGGTATGGAAACAGTGATGTCAGATTTTCTTGCTTCTCGTTCCGGAATCATTGATGGGTTGGCAACAATCTTTGATTTTTCCGGCTCCTTCTACGATTACAATCGGCAACAATCAGCGATTGATGCTGATGCAAATGCGATCAGGAAGGATTGGGAAATAGTTGGGAAAGATCTTCGCCGCTCGATTGTTCTCATGAAACGCGAACTGGATCATGGCAAAGAATGAGAGCGGAAATGAG
Source organism: Opitutales bacterium (assembly GCA_028704125.1). Lineage (GTDB taxonomy): Bacteria > Verrucomicrobiota > Verrucomicrobiia > Opitutales > JAFGAQ01 > JAFGAQ01. Next base: position 795 of record JAQVLM010000413.1, on the reverse strand, counting down.
GTAGTCGCCCTCCTGAAAAGGAAGGCCCCAGCCTTTTCTCGTCTTCCTCCGAAAGATCAACAGGAGATTGTATCAATTGTTGTCCGGCAGCAAACCAGTTATAGCGGTCCTATTCCTCCAGCAGATGAACTCAAGCGTTACAGCGAAGTAGTGAATGATGGAGCTGAACGGATAATGAAGGCGTTTGAAACGCAATCCGAGCACAGACGGAGTATTGAAAAGGTTGTGATATCGTCTCAGCAACAACGTTCTGACCGGGGGCAGTGGATGGGTCTAATTGTTGCAATGTCGACTATTGGTTCGGCTGTTTTTCTTGCATATTCTGGTCATGACGCTGTAGCAGGTGTCCTTGGCGGGGGAACTGTTTTGGGGCTTGTGAGTGTTTTCGTCATCGGTCGGAGACAACAATCCGAGGATCTTGAAAAAAAGCGGTAGTATTGCTAGTGGCTTCGCCGTTTGGGTGGGGTGTGACTGGAGGAGAGTGAAGGGGAGGCTTGAGGTGGAACCGGGAATAATGGCTACGCGATTGCGGACTAGGATTCGGATGTGATCTCGGGTGGGAGATGGCCGAAGAGGCGGAGGGTGTCGAGGATCTGGGAGATTTCCGAGGCGCGTTTGGCGGATTTGCGGCCAAAGCGGGAGGAGAGCGCGACAACGTCGGTTCCGACTTCGGGCAAGAGTTGCTTGATCGCGGCGATGCGCTCGGGAAGCGTGTCGGGCCAATCCAGGATTTTATCCTTCGGAGAGACTGCGGAGGTAGCAGGAGCTTCGATTTCGACATCGAGTTCTTCCTGG
>JAQVLM010000027.1 GCA_028704125.1 Opitutales bacterium | reverse complement strand
AGATGTTGGGAGTCGTCCTGACGTCGCGGAGTCAGCTCTTCAAAAAGTGACGGGTATTCAGGATGGTTGGGGGGATTTGTTGTTGAGGGCCCGAGTTCGGGAGAATGAGGGAATCGTTCCTAGTCAAAGTGTAAAGGAGGTGTGGTCGGAATGGTCTGACATCGAAAGAAAAGCGTATGGGCTATTCTGTGCGGAACATGGCTTGCGATATAGCTACGAGGTGGCAGGCGCTGATGTTCAAACGATCCACATCCCTATGCTTGATCGACCAGGAGCACTCGAGTCAGAAGGCTGATGGAGATTATTCTCTAACCGGATTGAAACCATAGGGATTGCGAGCATCTCAAGATAGTTATCTAGCAAGAGCTTGAAAACTAAACACAGGAAGCCTGAACTCTTAAATAAACATTGAATACAGAATGCACTCCCGTCGAAAGCGTATCACCATTCCCGACAGATCAAAACCATTCTGTTTCCCATAATATTGACACCAGTTCAGTGACTGCCTAACATCAGTGTTTGGCAGAATAAAAATTGGTATTAATGAGATGTTTTAATTGAATTGAATGGATAATTTAGAATCAAAAAAAACAACGACTTTGTATGCTTGGACAAAAAAATACTGTTTATGTTTTTCACCATATTCCTAAGTGCGGTGGAACGAGTCTAAAAATGGTTCTCAATAAGTGGTTTATCACGATCAAAGATTACCGAATTGGATGGACAGGGATGAACTATCCTGAAAAAGTTGATATAGGCAGCCTAAGGTCTTGTCACTGCTTGTGCGGTCATTTTGAATTCGATGGCTACTACCTTCATCAAAGATATCCTGAAGTATTCATGTCTGACCGATACAGGGTGATCACGTTTGTCAGAGACCCACTGCAAATAAAGCTATCTCTATTCAGATATGAGAAAATGCACAATCAATCAGTGGCAGAAACGATTGAAGAGCGTCTTTTTATGCTACCTAATTATTTATCAAAGAGATTTCCTGCGACGTTAGATAACTATAGGGATGTGATTGATAGATATTACTTCGTTGGCATCCTCGAAGAAAAAGAAATAAGCCTGAACGTTCTCGCGTCTATGATGGGTAAGCCTTTTGAACCATTACCATGGCTGAACAAATCTTATGATAACGCCAGTGGCAATGAAAATTCTGAATATGTATCGCAGGAAGTATTAACTCGGTTTAAGGAAGAAAACTTGTTAGATTATCAGGTCTACGCTTACTGTCGTGAGAAATTCAAAAGACTGTGCTCCTGTGAAGCCGAGCGTTCGATCTGAGAAGAAACTATACCTGAATTCGGCAGTGAGAATGATTCTTTTGACTTTCAATCGTGGAGATATCGATGAAATCCATAAACTGGCTGATGATCGATCGATAGTGGATACTCCCCGGGTTGTTCCACTCTCGTTGAAAGCGAATGTCATCCCCCTTGACAATCCCTCGAGCCCATGTCAAATATCCATCTATCCACCCATGGAGACCTCACCAGACTTCAACAACCCTTGGTGCGCCCTGATTTTGAGCTCGGTAAGATTACAAGTTGGGGCTATCAATACAGAGAAACGTTCAATGCCTTGTCTTCGTTTTGGTGTTAATCAGTAGGGATGGATTGCGGGGAAGTTTTATGATTCGACTTATTCTATTTGGAACTGGATCCACTGCGGAACGCGCATGGAGCAGCATTAAAGAGGTTTCTGGAGTTGGGGTGGTGTCGGTTGTTGATAACGATGCAAATAAACATGGAATGACGTGGCATGGTTTTCGGGTGGGATGCCCCTGCGATGTAATATCTTCCGGTGAATGGGACTACGTAATGCTGGCAAGTCAATGGCATGCTGATATCGGAGCGCAGTTGTTGGATATGGGCGTGCCCCCTGAAAAGATTTCGGTTTTTGAGCCTTGGGGTGAGCCTGGACTTGTCGCTGGTATTCCGGATTGGCCTAAGCTGTTTCCGCCAAGGGATAAATCTACAGCTGCAGCTGTAATTGGCTTCGAAGATGATTTCAGGGCGTTATCTTTACTCAAAAGCAGTGGTTTTTCTCCGAAATGTGTTCTCGATGTCGGGGCATCAAATGGTCCGTGGTCTGTAACATGTGCCCGTCTTTTTCCCGAAGCGTACTACTATTTGGTTGAGCCATTGGCAGTCTATTCCGATCAGTTGCTCGAGGAGAAAGCTGCTGGATGGCACCGGCTCGATATCGCCTTGGGTGATGAGGATGGTGAGATCGAAATTGGAGTTCCGGTATCCCGCTATGGTGCCTTTGGCGCAACTGCGTTGAGTTTTACATCCGGTGAGCGGTCGGACAGCGCGACCTATAAGGTTCCACTGAGGCGCATCGATTCATTGTTGCGGGAAGGGAAGATTCCGCCTCCTGATCTGGTGAAGTTGGATGTTCAGGGTTATGAACACAAAGTTCTCGCTGGTGGAGATGCGCTTTGGTCCCACACTGAGGTGTTTTTTGTGGAACTCTCGCTTGATCGATTTTGGAAAGGATCTCTCGTTTTTCATGAGATGATTAACCTTTTTGCTGGGAAAGGATATTTTGCTTTCGAGATTTCGAGTGGGTTCCGCGATGAAGGTGGATTGTTGAAACAAGTGGATTGTGTTTTCGTGCGTTCGAATGGATCGGTAGCGCAGAAAATGCATTTGTGGGAAACACTCAAGTAATAAAACGTCTGTGTTAAAAATTGTCATATTTGGCACTGGAGCTTGCGGCGAGAGTGCAAAAAGGGTTATTGCTGAAGTGGATGAAGTGGAGGTTGTTGCTTTTGCAGACAATAATCCGTTGAAGCATGGAACCGATTTTCTGGGTTGTCGCATCTGGTCCGCTGACGAGCTGGCAATTTCAAAAGCCTGGGACTTCGTCATCATTGCGAGTCAGTGGTGGCCAAAAATAACAGAGCAGCTGATCTCCCTCGGGATTTCTGATCGGAAGATTCATTCGTATGAAATTGGTGATGGCTCAACGCTTTTTGAAAGGCTCCTTGAAGAACACCGCCCGGATCTTGTTGTGAAGATTGGATCGGATAGCGTTTCGGCCCGAAACCTTCCCCGTGTTCTAATATATTCTCATGAGACATTGAATGATTCGCACGGGACGGGGGTTCTCCTCCAGCGGTATTTTGGTGATTTTCCCCGGGATCATTTGATGTCAGTGTCGTTTCGCCAGATTGGCAATCCATGGTTGAGAAACTCCATAACGATGGCGTCCGGATCTGTAGGAGCCCACAATGAGTTGGCGAATGCATTGAGGGATTTTTCTCCCGATCTGGTTTATTCGACGGCTTTGACAGAAAGGGATTTTGAATTGATGAAGGATCTCCTTGGGTTGATGCCCCGACAAGTTCCGGTGATTCAGCATTTCATGGATTTGATCCCCCAACAACACGCTCGTTTTTTTGAGTCCTTCGAAGCGTTAGTCCCGTCAATTTGCGAGATATGGGCTTTAACAGATCCAATGAAGTGTTTGTTGGAAATGAAGCTAAATAGGGAAGTGCGGTTGGTCACGGGGTTACTGCTAAACGTTTCGGACTGTTTCCGAAAGACCCATAGGCGATTCTGTCCGTCTTTTAGAACGGTTATGGTGGGAAACTTCTATAATCCAGAAGTTCTTCCGTTTGTCAGTAAAGCTTGGGAGCGAAGTCGGGCCATGGTTCCGAATTTGCGCCCGGTAGAATGGTTTGTGGCTCCGAATCGGGTTCAGGAATTACTTGATAATGGGGTCGATACAGGAATACAGTTTGTGTGGAAGGGCTTTCTGAAGGGCAGGCGATTGCATAAAGAACTTGCATCAGCCGATATGGCCTTGTTGCCACTGAACGCTAACAGGAAAGCAAAAACAAGCTATCTGAAGTATTCCTTGCCCTCCAGGATTGCCGAGTTCGCGGCAGTGGGGCTACCGGTTGTGGTTCTGTCCAGTAAGGACACTCCACTGGCTCGATTTGTAAATGAGCATGGATTAGGGATCGTGATAAGCTCGAGTTCTGTGGGAGAAACATCTGAGGCTATTGTCGATTATATTAAGAACCAAGCCGCAAGGAGAATAGCTGGAGCCGCTGGCCGGTATTTGGCCGAGAATGAGTTTAGGATCTCAAGATTTCGTTCTTGGTTCAATCAGGAAATTGTGAGGTTGGCGGCAGCACAGTGATCCCGTGATAGGATGATATGATGATATGATCAAACTTGTTGTTTTTGGAACAGGAACTAGCGCCGAGCGGGTTTTTTGCGGAATTCGGGAGTTTGAAGGACTTAGAGTCGCCGGAGTATGTGATAACGACAAGCGGCGGCACGGAAAGGATTTTCACGGACACTTGGTTGTGGGCCCTGAGGCCCTTGGGGCGCTTGACTTTGATTGTATTGTAGTTGCCAGCATTTATGCCCCTGAGATCAGACGACAGTTGCTCAAGATGGGGGTTGCTGCGAACAAGATACTATGTCCGAATCTTAACAGTATAAGAACTGAGCTCGAAGGTTTGATGGCTGCGATGGGTTCAAGATCCCCAGTCTTGTTGGAAAACGGAACGGAGATTCCTGCTGATGAACTCCCATCCGTCTTGGTCTTGACCTCTGAAACACTGAACAGCACCCATGGCACAGGGGTATTGATTCAGCGATATTTCGGGGATTTCCCGTCCAGTCGACTTTTGAGTGTGTATCAATTGGAGGTCGGACTCCCCACATGGAAAAACAATTTTCGTTTCTCAACCGATTTGCCATTGGACGAGCAGGCCGCTCGCCTCCGGGCTCTAATGAAACAGATCGGATTTGTGCCGCAGGTGGTCTATGCGACGGCCTTCAATGAGAACGACCTAAAGGTTCTGGAGGGGGTTCTTTCGGCTTTGCCCAATGGGATCCCTGTCATTCAGCATTTCATGGATTTTACGCCCAACGATGAGAATGCTTTTTTGGAGAGGTTTGAACAACTACAATCTTCATCCTTGGAACTGTGGGCCCTGACATCTGGAATGGCTTCTTACCTGGAGCAGTTGTTGGGTCGGACTGTTAGGCATGTTTCAGCGTTGCATCAGCGTCTTCCGACTGATGAATACGCGAGAAAGGATAAGCCCTGTGATGTAATCAGAGGAGTGTTGCTTGGCAATTTCTGGCAGTGGCCAATGGTTCATGTCGTTTCTTCGGCGTGGCATAAGTGCAGAGAGAATATCCCATCGTTGTCGCGGATCAATTGGTATGCCCATCCCGAGAGAGTCCAGCAGATTGTTGACTCGGGTGTTGAGCTGGGTGACGAACTTGTCTGGCGTGGATTCTACTCTGGTTTGGCTTTGCATGATCGTTTATGTCGTGCGGACTTTGCCATTCTTCCATTCAACGCTGAAGAAAAGGCGATGAATGGATATTCGAGGTTTTCATTGCCATCCCGTATCACTGAGTTGTGCAGTGCTGGTTTGCCCATTTTCGCTATTGCGAGTCCAGACACTGAGATCTCAAAGTTTATCGAATCCAGAGGCTGTGGTCAGGCTGTTCCCGGGAATGATCCCGATATTCTGGCAGCCTCCTTAATGTCGTTCCTGTTGGATGTACAGGCGCGCGATAAAATGGCTACTCGTTCCCGTGCCATTGCAGAAAGTGAGTTTGATCCAGGGCATTTTCAACGTTGGTTTGTGTCGCGGCTGGTTGACCTTTCGAACGGATATGTTCCTCCAGGTCATGAGGCATATCGTGAAGAGCATCTCGTAAGGCTTAGCGGCACAGACTATTTGGTTACCGCTCATTTGAATGAAGTGCTCTGTGACAAAATTCACTATGCATGTGGAAGAAATATCTTGTCCGGGTGGATAAATGTCGACGGCTTTGACGAGTCATTCCCCAGTGGGGTTGTTCCAGTCGAACTCGGGAGAAATGTCTTCCGTCTTGATCTCACCGGTCGTCACCCGTTTCCTGACAACTTTTTCAAGTATGGATACTCGGAAGACTTTCTTGAACACATCGATCAAGCCGATCTGATTGCGTTTCTCAGCGAATGTTTTCGCACCTTCCGTCCGGGAGGAATCCTCCGTCTGTCCACTCCAGAACTTGATGAAGTTTTGCGGACTTACCTTGGGAGCCCTGATTGGGATGGATCTGAGCAGGTTCGCGAGGGAGCCTACCAGAGGTGGTGGCATAAACACTTTCTTTGTTTCGGTGAACTTGACGTAATCGCGAGGGGAATTGGATGGAGTAATGTTCGTCGGTGCCAGTATGGGAAGTCTTCAGTTCCGGAGCTTTGTCAGGAAACTCGACCGGATCAGGCGAATCACAATCTTGTCGTGGAATTGGTTAAGTGAAGATGTCTATTTCCAAAAGAAAGCTTTCGATTCTGATTGCGGCGAAGAATGCAGCTGGGACAATCGAGCGTGCGGTTCGCTCGGCTTTGGCGGAGGACGCTTGCCAAATCCTGTTGATCGATGACCACTGTGAAGATGCCACGGTTGGGATTGCCCGGAGCATTGGTGGAGATCGATTGCGGGTCATTCAAGTGGGTGAGCCGGGAGGAATTCCTGTCGCGAGACAGATGGGGCTAGAGGCTGTCGAAAGTGAATACGCCGCTTGGCTGGATGCGGATGATGAGTGGATTGCCGGTCGGGCAACGCGAATGGTTCATGCGTTGGATCAAGGGGCGGACGTTGTGATGGAAAGCATTGATTTGCACGATGGAGCAACCGGCCTTTTTCGCAAGCGAATGGAGATTCCAACTTTTCTGATGGGGGGATCGTCGAATGTGAGGCTGTTTGAGCGGAACTATCTGCCGGGAGACAGTCAGGTCGGGTTCCGGGTTTCACTGTATCGTGGGTTGGGCGGATACGATCCCGAGCTGTATGGAGTGGAGAGCTTTGACATGTTATTGCGTGCGGTTGCATCAGGAGCCAGGTTCCGGTATTTCGACGATGCGGGATACCGGATGTATGCCTATCCCGGGAGCGTGTCCCGGAATATTATCCGGCAGCGGGCGATGGTGGCGCGTGCTTTGAAGAAGCATCCGTATGAGGCCGTCAGGGGGCTGTATGAAAAGGGTGGCTTTTCGCCGCGGGTGACGGGATGGGGACTATGTTTGATGGCGATGTTCCGGGAGGAGTGGGCCGAGGCTGCGCGTTTTTTGGAGGAGGCATGCCCGGTTGACATGGACCCGGATGAGGTGCTGGAGCCGGATGGGCCTTATCCGGTGCCGGAGGGTTGGCGCTATGGTTTCACCCGTGGAACCCTCCATTTGCTGATGGATGCGCCGTTCGAGGCGGTTGGCCAACTGGAGTCGGTGATCCGGTGGCGTCTGAGCGCGGATGTCCTGAATAACCTGGGGGTCGCTTACCGGGAGACCGGAGCGGAGCGGATGGCGATGTCCTGTTTTGAGCAGGCGTGGGAGGTGTTTCCGGGGTATCTGGATGCGAGCGTGAACATGGAGCAGGCGAACGCGGCCCGTATCACAATCCATCCTCTGCGAATGCAGGCGAGCCGGTCCGATTATCGTCCGGAGTCGCCTTCGTGAAACCGAGGGGATCTTGACCTCGAATCGTGCGACAACAAACGCCGAGTGGGAGCGCTTTTGTGGATATCCGTCCACTCGTAGGCACAATTTTCTGATTCGACGGTTAATTGCCAGATCGTCCGTGGGGTCGGCAGATGATCGCAAGGGCATGTTGTGCGGGAGGCTCCATATCGTCAAACTGAGCGGGACGGGAGCGATCGCCGGTGAAATGCGGTTGACCTTTGAGGCGCCGGGTGTATTGCCTATGTTCTCAACCCTGAAGCACAGGATCGTTTTGGAAACACCGACAAAGAACCTTGTTCTGTTCGTATGCTCCGGCAATATCTGCAGGAGTCCGATGGCCGCTAAACTGGTGGAGCATGCCCTTCAGGCGGAAGGGGAGCCCTTGAACAGGCTCAAGGTGGCATCATGCGGAACGTCAGCGATGTCCGGCATGCCGGCTTCGCGGAACGCGGTTTTTGCCCTGTCCAAAGTCGGGATACCGCTGGACGGGCACAGCAGCCAGCCGGTCTCACAATCGCTGTTGGACCAGTCGGCGCTGGTTGTGTGTATGACGAGCGCGCACCGTGATGCGATCCTCTCAATGTATGAGGTGGATCCTTCCAAGTTGGTGTTGATGCGGGAATGGGTGGGGGACTCCCCGGCGGATAAAGAAATCCCGGACCCCTATGGCGGCAACGTCCCCGTCTATCTTGAGTGTCGCGATTCCATGGTTGAAGCCGTGCCTTCGTTGATCCGGTATTTACGTGAACTTTTTTCATCGAACTAATCCACACCATGAGTGTATCCCTTGATAAACGTCCCTTGTCGCAGGTTGATCCTGAGATCCATGCCGCGATTGAGGCAGAAAAGAAGCGCCAGCAGAATCACATCGAGCTGATTGCTTCCGAAAACTTCACCTTGCCTGCGGTGATCGAAGCCACTGGTTGCGTGATGACCAACAAGTACGCGGAAGGGTATCCCGGCAAACGCTACTATGGCGGATGCGATGCGGTGGATGTCGCCGAGAACCTTGCGAGGGATCGTGCAAAGGCGCTCTTTGGCGCGGAGCATGCGAATGTGCAGCCGCACTCGGGGTCGCAGGCGAATATGGCGGTTTACTTTGCCATGATCCAGCCGGGCGACAAGATCCTTACGATGAGTCTGGAGCACGGCGGGCACCTGACTCACGGGTTTGCGAAGAATTTTTCGGGCATGCTGTATCAGGTGGTGCACTACGGCACCAATGCCGAAGGCTACATCGATTACGATGAAGTCGAACGCCTGGCAATGCAGGAGAAGCCGAAGATGATCACGGTGGGTGCATCGGCGTATTCCCGCACGATCGATTTCGCCCGCATGGGCGAGATTGCCAAGAAGTCCGGTGCCTTGCTGATGGCGGACATCGCCCACATCGCTGGTTTGGTGGCTGCCGGGGTGCATCCGTCTCCGGTTCCTTATGCGGATTTTGTGACCACGACCACTCACAAGACCCTGCGCGGACCGCGTGGTGGATTGATCCTGTGCCGTGAGGAGTATGCCCAGAAGATTGATTCCAGCGTGCTTCCCGGGATCCAGGGTGGTCCGTTGATGCATGTGATCGCAGCCAAGGCTGTATGTTTCCGTGAGGCTGCCAAGCCCGAGTTTCGCGATTATGCACGGGCGATTGTGACCAATGCGCATGCCTTGGCTGAGACTTTGACCGCGAAGGGATATCATATCATCAGTGGAGGAACCGACAATCACCTGATGTTGATCGACCTTCGTCCGACTTTGCCGGACCTCACGGGTAAGAAGGCGCAGATCACGCTCGATGCCGCAAATGTAACGACCAACAAGAATGCGGTTCCCAATGAGACGAGGAGCCCGTTCCAGGCAAGCGGTATCCGTCTGGGAACCCCTGCGGTGACAACCCGTGGGATGGGTGTTGAGGAGATGAAGTTGATCGGTGATATCTTCGATAAGGTGCTGCGCAACGTCGACAGTGCCGAGGTGATTGAAGCCCAGAAGGCGAGGGTTCTGGAACTCACGGCCCGCTTCCCGCTTCCCTACTGATTCGGGATGTATTCCTGATGATGCCGCGACGTCTGTCGTTTAGGGAGTTTGTAGCATGCTTCTGGATTTGTGCCGGAAGCATGCTGATGGGGGATGTGGATTGGGCGTATCCGATTCACAATCCTTCTCCCAAGGTGCCTCACTCGATGGAATCGCAGGACGCGGTAGTCACGGTGGAGGTGGCGCTGAATCCGGACGGATATGTCGTGGATGCATCTGTTATGGAGTCCACCAATCCGCTTTACGATCCTCATGTGCTGGAGGCCATCCGGCAATGGAGGTACCGTGTTCCTGATTCGGGGGGACGTGAAGGTTCACTTGTTCTGACGCAAACGTTCAGGTTCAACGGAGGCTTGTTTTCGATGGATGGGGATCTATCGGATGCGGGCGAACCGGCGAGGGTGATCCACCGTGAGCCTCTCGATGTGCCGGAGTCCTTGAGTCGGGTCAGTGGTCGGGTTGATCTTGAAGTGCGGGTTGATCCCGCTGGCCTTGTGGAGGACGTGAAGGTTATTGCGTCGACTCACCGTGAGCTTGACGATGTCGCAGTGGCATGCGTTCGCAAATGGCGTTATGCGCCTGCCCTTGAAGGGGGGCGGCCGGTTGCGTCGACTGTGCAATTTCCGATGCGTTTTGGTCTGGATCGCGCGATGCGGTCGGTTCCTGATGATGAGCGTCCGGTTCTCACAGATCGGGATGTGGTGCTGGTCCGGAGTCTGGCGCCGGATGTGCCTGTCGGGTTGCGGGATCGTTCAGCGCATGCTGAGGTGGACATCTATGTCGATCGATTCGGTTTTGTGGAGTATGCCGAGACGGTGCAGACCAGCGATCCCTTGTTTGCGATTGCTCTTGTGGATGCCGTATACTCATGGAAATGGGTCCCTGTCGAGAAAGACGGAACTTCCTTGGCTGTGAAGGTGCGGCAATCGGTTCGTTATGAAGGCGGTATGTTGGTCATGGGTGGAACCGCCAAGGACCGGTATCCGGCCGTGCGAAAGAAGGTTAACCCGAAAGTTCCTTCTCATTTGCGGGGCGTTCATGGTGAGGTGGCCTTGCTGGTGACCATCGGACCGGATGGAAAGGTTCGGGATGCCATGGCGCGTGAGGCGACCCACCCGGAGCTTGCAGATGCTTGTGTGGAGGCGGTTACCCGATGGCGTTTCGACCCCGCATTGGAAAGCAACCGCAAAGTGTCCTGCCAGGTGATCATCCCCTTCGAGTTCCGGTAGTCCGGGGTTGCCAACTCCGGTCGCTCCTTTCGGGCCGGGACGGGAAACAGTTTTTACTTGTGCTGTTGTTGGGACCCGTATTCTATCGTGCCAGTTTTCCGACCCTCTTCGGGAGCGGGCAGCAATGCCTTCTGCGGGAGACCGGGAGTTTCAGTTCAGACAGGATACCGCTTTCCGTCTGGATGGACACTGCCCCAATGTATGTTCGAATCCCTACTATCTGACATTGTCCTATGCGTTGTTTGAATCCTTGTAAGCGGGTCATGTACGTTGTGCTGGCCCATGTGTTGTTGCTTGGTGGAGTGTGTTCGTCGTTGAACGCATACGAAGCCTACACCATTAACCGCGCAATGCGCCCTGGCATCAATCTGGGTAATGCGCTCGAAGCGCCTCAGGAAGGCGAGTGGGGGGTTACTTTGGATGAGAGCTATTTTAAACTGGTCGCCGACAAGGGATTCCGTTCGGTCAGGGTTCCCATTCGTTGGTCTGCCCACGCCTTGGCTACGGACCCATACACGATTGATCCCGCTTTTTTTGAGAGAGTGGAATGGGTTATTGAACAGGCTTTCCTGAATGGATTGATGGTGATCATCAACTTCCACCACTACGAGGCGATGTATGCGTCGCCGGATGATGAGCTACCCCGCTTTCTTGGTCTGTGGAAGCAAGTGGCCGACCGTTTTCAGCACCATTCGAATAACCGGTTGCTTTTCGAGATCTTTAATGAGCCCCATGATGGTTTCACTCCGGAGAAGTGGAATCAGGTGATGCCCCAGGCATTGGCGGTTATCCGTGAATCCAATCCAAGGCGGACGGTTCTGGTCGGAACCGCAGAGTGGGGTGGCATCAGGCACCTGGACAAGCTTGTGTTGCCGGCTGACGACAATCTGATCCTTACGATCCACTACTATGAGCCGTTCCAGTTTACCCACCAAGGTGCCGCGTGGAGTGGTCCGCAGGCACAGGAATGGCTGGGTACCCGTTTTGAGGGATCGGAAGAAGAAGTGCAGCTGATCCGCTCGCATATGGATCAAATTGTGGCGTTTGCCTCCCAAACCGGAATACCCGTAAACATCGGGGAGTTCGGTTCATACGAGGTTGCGGATGCCGAATGCCGTGCGATTTGGACAGAGACGGTGGCGCGGTTGTTTGAATCCTATGGTTTCAGTTGGCACTATTGGGAGTTTGCCAGCAGTTTCGGGATCTATGATCCGGAGACGGGTTTCTTCAATCAACCGTTGCTTGAGGCGTTGATTCCCGGGGCATCCGGCCCGTCCCTTTGATCAGCGGATTCCCAGGCTCTTCCGAACCATGCAATCTTGTATCACCCCTTATGGAGAGGTCCGGATCGGACCGGTTGAATCCCTCTATGACTGGTTGGTCAACCACTTTTCCGAGCAGGTGAGTAGTCGCATCTGTCCGCCATCAGTGGCGTTGACCGGTGGCGGCACTCCGATGGGGTTCTACCGATGGATGGCGACCGAAAGGATGAGTTTTTCACCGGTGGCCAAGCATATCATTTGGACGGTGAGTGACGAGCGAATGGTTCCCGCGGACAGCTCTGAGAGCAACTTCGGGAATGCGCGCCGGGCGTTGCTCGATCCCATGGGTGTGCCCGATGACTCGATGCTGGCATGGGATACGGAACGGGCCCCGGAGGACGCTGCAGATTGGTATTCGCATCTATGGGATTACAGTTTCGGGGAGGGAAAAGCCTATGATCTTTGCCTTTTGGGAATGGGTCCGGATTGCCATATCGCGTCACTGTTTCCGGGGAGTCCATTGCTGCAGAATCCCTTCGAGTCGAAACGCACATTTGCTGCTGTGGATGTTCCCGAAAAAGGTTGGCGGCTGACTGTAACCCCGGATGGGCTTCGCAGGTGCGGGTCTATCGTGATTATGGTGACAGGTGCGTCGAAGGCAGAGGCCGTGAACCGCGTCTTTGGATATGGCGACGAGCCAGTGTTGGACTGTCCTGCCCGGCTCGTGGGCAGTTTCCCGGATAAGGTGACGTGGTTGATCGACCACGAGGCGGGAGAGGGTATTCCGATTGGATGATTGTGTTGGGATCTCTACAGAGGCGGGAGCGGTACGGTCTTATGTTGAGTGCGATGGATTAGATTAATGAGAAAACGATTTAAGTTGTGCTGTTTTCCGAAATGTACGCTCATCGGAAAAAAGCATTGAACATTGTTCGATGATTGGCATTCAGAATATCCATTAAGCGCGTGTTAACGAACCCCAAATTATTACCATGATGAAATTAGAGAGAGTGTTGATGAGTTTCGCAGCCATAGGGCTGGGTTTTGGACTTGTAGCTCAGGATGCTACAGAAGGAGAAGCAGAAGAGGTGGTTGCTCCTATCATTTTTGAAGCCCTTCCCGGTGTGGAGTGGGAAGATGTCGGTGAGGGTTGGTATCGTTCGCCGCTGTTTGGGGATTTCATGCCGACGGAAGCAAATCCCAACCGCTTTTTCACGAAGGCGCTTGGATGGTTGACCGTTGTGGAGATTGAAGCGGAAACCGAAAAGTTGATTCTTCGCACCGATGACCATGGCTTGGTTTACACTTACATTAACGAATGGTGTGATCCCGGAATCGGAAGAAATGTGCACAGCATGCTCAATGACACCACTTACATGGTGATGTTTGAAGCGGAGGAGTGGCCGGATAAGTTTTTCAACCGCAAGACGGAAGTTTGGCAGGAAGCGATCATGCATCCGTTGTGGGACTACCAGAGTTATTTCCAGGATACCTACAACTACACGCTTGCGACTCAGACCATCGTTGGACAAATGCAGGAACTGCTGGTGCAGCACGTCGCAGTGACCACCGCTACTGATTCCGAAGCCATGTTGGCGCAGATGGAGAGTCTGTTTGAATCGGTTGATTTCCACTACGACGCCTTTGTGTTCTCTTACTGGAGGACCACGAATGCGTGGTTCTTCGCAAGAGACGATGAAGAAGAGGAAGCGGCAATCGAGCAGGTCCCGGCGGCTGAGGGTCTTTTGACTGCTGTAGTGGATGCTTATGTTGTGGCGCAGGAAGTCCTGGTTAAATCCAAG
>JAQVLM010000026.1 GCA_028704125.1 Opitutales bacterium | reverse complement strand
AAGAGCCGCGATTTCGATTCTCCTTTAATGAGCGCCTTCAGATTATCGCGGGTGTATCCCCAATCCACCAAACGCCAAACTTTCCTGGCATACAAGAATCCGGCAAGGATTCCTTCCCCACTCCATCCTCGGGAGGCCCAAATCCCGCCCGCAGCGGCCCGGTAATCGTCGAGTGCACTCACCCAGCGGAACTCTGTTTCGTAGGGTTCAAACATCCACGGATCGAGACCCAATATGATCCGGTCCGGGTATCGGCCATGCTCCCGCCGATACATTCCCAGAACCGCGACCATATCTTTGATTCCCGAGGCCGGAATCGAATGATTGAAAACCTCCCTGCTATCCATTCCGAGGCTCCCGGACGATACAAACTGGACTCTGGATGAACCCAGCACCACACACTCCCGCGGTGCATCCATCGCTTCGATCACGCATCGCTGGAAAAAGCGCTGCTCCAGGTTATCGATTGGAAGGAGCACCACCGCCCGCCCCTCCATGACATTTTCAGCGCCTTGACGGATCACCTCCTTTGTTCCGCCCGACAGAAAAAACAGTTTGGAGTCCACCGTGTAATTGAACACCCCAATAACCAGCAAAAGAAACGCGATACTGACCCCCACACTCCATAACCAGCCCCTTGGAGAAACCGGACGAAACAACCAGCCGAGCATGCGCCCGATCGAGGACCGGCCAATGCGGATCAAAGCCAAGGGAAGCTCCTCACTGTCAGTGTCTTTCATCATGTCAGAACCTGAAATAGATGAATTCCGAATGATCCTGGAGGCGCATCACACAGGCCACAAACAAGACCACAATCACAACAGCGTGCATGACTCCGGGCCGCATTTCCACGAGTCTGCGGGTCGATGGAAGGAAGAGACTCACCCATGCGCTCACGCCGACAAGCCCAATCAGAAACGGATTGGACACATACCCAAGGCCCGACCCACTTTCACCGCTCACCCCAAGCATTTTTGCCAGAACCGTCCATGCCGATCCGAAATCGGGGGCGCGGAAAAACACCCATCCGGCATTCACAAAAAGGAAGGTCAACGCCCACCCCGCCATAAGCGGCATCCGCATTCCCGCCCCACGCCACACACGGACCAGCACCTGGCCGAAACCGTGCAGCAAGCCCCACAACAGGAAGTTCCAACCCGCTCCGTGCCATATGCCGCCAATCGCAAACGTGAGCATCACATTCAACCCGACCCGGATCGAACCCGACCGGTTCCCTCCCAGCGGAATGTAGAGGTAGTCCCTCAAAAACGCCGATAGCGTCACATGCCAACGCCTCCAGAAATCCTGAAGGTTCACCGCGCGATATGGATTCAGAAAATTGACGGGTATCCGGATGTTGAACATGCGGGCCAGTCCAATCGCCATCTCGTTGTATCCGCAAAAGTCCAGAAACAACTGCATGCTGTAGGTCAGACTCAGCATCCAGGCATCCCCCGGGGTCAATGCGCCCGGACTCCCATAACCTGCCTGAACAAATGGTGACAGCTGATCCGCCAGCAAAACCTTCTTGGCGAGCCCCAGCACGAACAGAAAAACCCCGCACGCAACATTGTCCCAGTCAATGCGGCGCGTCGCAGGATCATTGAACTGAGGCAAGACCTCACCATGGTGCACGATCGGGCCGGCAATCAGTTGCGGAAAAAACGACACAAACAATGCATAGTTCACGAAACTGGAATCCTTCACCCGACCGGAATAGCAATCCACGAGATACGCGATTTGCTGGAACGTGAAAAACGATATCGCCAATGGCAATACAATCCCGACGGGCTCAATTTCGGTTCCGGAAAACGCATTCAGCGACTCAATTGCGAAATCGAGGTATTTGAAGATCCCCAGCAGGAACACGTTGATCCCCACCCCCAAGCCAAGAATCCATTGCAGCCCGCATTTCGGCTTTGGCTTCGATAGAGACAGGCCCACACCGTAGTTGAAGACAATCGAGCCCAACAACAGCGCAAGGTAACGGTAATCCCACCATCCGTAAAACACCAGAGACGAAAAAAGCAGGAGCCCGATTGGCCACCGTTTCCTCCCGGGTATCCAACGTACCAGGATGGCGAACGACACCCAGGTGAGCGGCAGGAACAGAAAGATGAAGACTGGACTATTGAAAAGCATGCTTCAATCCACCTTCACGGGCTCTCGCCACAGAAAAAGACCCCATTATCACACTCCCGATGCATGCGGCGATCCATATACCCATCCCATCAGCCCACACCGCCCTCAAGAACCTTTTCGCATTCCTCCACAAAATACGATGCCAAGCGCTCGGGATGCCATTTTTCATCGAAACACGCCAAGACATCCGGGCCGCAGTTCCGCCTCGAATCCGCGAGATCATACAGCCTTGAAAGCTCATGCTCCGCAACCGTCCAATTAACCCGGTCCCCGGCTTCATACCCGAGTTCTCCAAACGGATGAACTTCGAGATCCGGATCGAACGGACGATACCACCGCACCGCCAGATTGTCGGTCGCGACCATGCTTCCCATTCTCAAGGTGTCAATGATCCGGAACGGAGCACTGCGGCGAAATCCGGATATGTTCACATTGAAAACGGACTCGGAGACTTTCACCAGGTAGTCATTCCATTCGAAAGCATCCCCTTGAATCGAAGGGTCACGACTATTCCAGATCCTGGCATCCACGTCCGCCTTGTTCCATGACCGCAAGCGCCGGACCAGTTCCCCGCGTTTCTCATTCGGATGCCCGACTCCGGACCCGAGGAGCCCCACAAGGCTACGCTCATTATGAAAGTTATGAGGCGCGGGTGGCAACCGGTCGGCCTCCCATGGACCCGGACCTCGGTCGCTCCCGAAAGATGCAAAAATGCGGATGTCCTTGCGGGATGCGATCCGTTGACGATCGGATGCGAGCACACCGAGGTTTCTTTTCAGATTCAAGGTGCTCGTGATCCCGCCTGTCGACATCGTGGGCCGGATCTTGTGCCGACTCCTCAATACCTCCGGATGATACGGGACCCTCACCGTTGTGCTCAAAGGGAACCCAGCTTCATCCCAGTCCGATGGGCATTGCATCTTGAAATAGAGATCCGCACACTCCAACCACGCCAACGCATAATTGAAGGGAGCATCCGTCACGTCGTAGGCGAAGGTCACGCTCTTTCCGCCCCGCTCATATCGCCCCGCCAACGCGAAATAGTCCACCGGGGCCAGCATACCCATGGAATCGGGAAACCGATCCAGCAACTTGCCGAAGACCCTCGGATGTCCACGGAAAAACCGGTCCAAAGAACCGCCCTCGTGAGAAAGCGCCAGAACACTCCGCTGTTCGAGTATCTGAAGACCGGTATACAACCACTCGAAATATCCCCTGTTCCGCATCGGGAAACAGGTGAAAACGATCTTTGCAGTCCCTTTTTTCATGGTGATTCCGTCCGGCCAAGAAAGCGTTCGAAGAAATTGGGATTACGCTCCATTTCCGCGATCACCTCAAGCGAAAGCTTTTCGTTCTCCTTGACAATCGCCCTGGCCCGGCGGGTGGCGGGCGACAAGAGCATGCGTGCCCTGTGGAGCCAAAGGGCATCCCGATTCGGCGGAAAAAGCAAATCCACCAGTCGCTCCCATGTGGATCGTCCGGGTCCTCCGCTCCCGAATGCGGGATGATCCGCACGCAAGACCGGCTGGCGGAATCCGGCTCCATGATGATAGATCATGTCCCCATAGATTCCAAATAGGAGGGGATGCAGGTCCACACGGTTGGTCCGGAGCATGGGTTTCCATTCCAGCTGTTTCTCCAGCAGAATGCCCAACAGAGCGCCTCCCACATCGCTGACTTTCATTCCTTCCGAGTTGACCCACTTGTGTCCCTTGGACCAATCTCCCCGGATCGACTTCCAAAACCCGACCGTAGTCGCGCAGAAGCACGGGTGAGGCTGGATATCCCCGCGGTTCTCGAGCCGTTGAACCGCGACCAGTGGATAGGATTTCAACGCAGCTTCCAGATACCCCACAACATCGCCAATCGGGAAGGCATCGCCATCGATGAACACAATCCAGTCATCATCACTCCCGGCCGCAAAACAAATGATGTCCGCGAGCAGGTTGAGCTTGGTTGCATGGTCGCGGATTCGCGGCCATGAAGCGTAGCGGTAGTGCTTGGCGATCTCACCCGGGTCCGACTCAAAAAAACCATACATTGAAAACGGGGCCCGCATGTGCCGGCTCAGGAAAGCGTGCTGTATACCCGCCCAATCGGTGTATCCTGAATCCATGTGGACCGTCGCGACATGGATCTGCGGTGTGTGCTCCTCTGTCATTGCTTCGTATTGCGGATCCCCATGTCCAATCCCTCAAAAGCCCGCCAAACTTCGGCTTCCTGCGACTCCCGGTCCTCTGGAAGCGGGATGGTCTGTTTGGCGGCCGAAAAATCACCGGCCTTTCGATCCGCGTTTTTGATAAACCGCAAACGATCCAACAATCCCGGCAAGGGCAGCCCCAAACCACGCAGCATCGCCTTGTAGCAACTCCATTGCTTGAGCTCACTCAGGTCAATCCTCACCACCTTGGCCCCGGCGGCAAGTGCCATTTTTTCGTAATCCGCCGCCCGCCTCTGGATCTCGAGACAATACCAGTAGCACAATTGGTAGTCCGACCAGGACGTCCATCCGGGCACCGGATGCACCGTTGTATCCTCCGGGCTCAGGTAAAAGGTCAGCGCCTTCTCTGTGCGCCCGGGGATGGTCCCCAACTGAAACAAACTCGCCGATATCTCCCGGATGTTGCGGGTCAGGATCACCAGATCCGGAGTCAATCCCCATGCGTGCATCGGCTCAAAAAATCCTTTGCAGAAAAGGTGGCTCGCTTCAAAATACACGGGATCCTTGCATGCCGCTATGAAGGGCAATTTCTCCTCCAGCAGAAAACGTTCGGCCACTTCCCGATCGCTCTGGGCAGCCCTCAGGTAATGGTGAAAACTGTGCTCTTTTTCTTCGTGAAACACCGTCATGCGCGGAACGTATCCCATAACACGGGCAAGAAAATGAGAACCGCTCCGTCCGGAGGTCACAGTAAAGATAAGGTGTTTTGACCGGAGAGCGGCCAAGAGTTGTGAATCGGGTTTCATGATTGAAAAAAGCTATCCGTTGAAATCGTGTAAAGCGGCCCGCGCATGTAGGCATCCTGTTTCGTTCGGGAATCCGGTTCACGTCCCAGCATGCACGCGAAATGGTAGCGCAGCTTTGCAACCCAGCCCCATGCATTTTTCTCGGCAATGTTTGGCCGGGCGACCTGCCCTTTTTGCTGCATCGAACTGCGGGGAACAAAGACCATGTGAAGGCACCGGAACACTGCCTTGTCCCAATCCAATTCCGACTCCGTGCAATCCTTTCCCCCCTCCGCACGACCATCCCGGAACACCACTCGCCCATGGTGCATCCGCTCACTGCACGGCCCTTCCCAATCGCGGATCAGGGAAAAATTATACAGCTTGGTCATGGGGCGTGCTGGCCGGGCCAGGTATCCGGCGGCAACACCGTTGTCCTCGTCATATGAAACGCAGTGCAGCACTTTTCCCATCACCTGCCACGTCTCTGCGAAACGCCCGGACTGGATTTGCGTCCGGAGGAGCTGAAGCCGGTCCGGCTCATAGAGTTCATCCCCATCCACCCCAAATACCCAGGTGCGCGTTCCCGCATAGGGGCGGATCAGCTCGTGGGATTCAGAGGGATGCGCAATCCGATGGTAGGATACCCTTGGTTCCTGATCCTTCCATTTCCGACAAATGTCCGCCGTCCCATCCGTGGAACCGTGGTCTGCAAGAATCAGCTCGTCACAAAAAGCCAAGGCATTGCGGATCACCTGATCGAGAAACCGGTCATCATTTCTGACAAGGCAAATACCCACTATCTTGCACGCATCCAAAACCTGCATCTCCATGTCCGGATTAGCCCATCAATGCCCAACGGATTCCAACCGTTTTGAAGAAAGATCCAGATCCACTTGAGTCCATTGCCATCGGGTTCATCCCTTGATGGGCTCACGAAGCAGAATCCACTGCCAGTCGGACTCGGTTTCCACCTTCACCACCCTGCGGAAATGTTTTAACATCATCTGAAACACGACCGAGTCGGAATCCCAACTCACCGCCTCGAAGATTCCGCCTTTCGCATCCACTCCGATGTCATAGATCGCGTAACCGTCGGGTTTGATCACCCGGGCATGTTCCTTGAAAAATGCATCGAGATCGAAGGCATGATCCACCGCATTGGTATAGAACAGGTCGATACTTGAATCCGCTTCCGCCAGATGCATGAAATCGCCTTCCACCACCCAACGGTTATTTGGCCCGGGGTTGAGATCGATCCCATAGGCATTCCGGAAACCGAGATCACGCAGCACTTCCACTTCCGTTCCCTGCCGTGCTCCCGCACAAAGTATCCGGGCCTCCTTCCCCAGATAGTCGGGCAGATGCCGGAAACGCCGGTGAAATCGTTTCCGGTAAGTGGTGACAATGGTGTTGGTGTATCCAACCCCCATTTTGAGAATCTCATCAAATTTCTGAATCTGATGCTGCACATACTCATCGTAACTGGCGTAGTCACGGTAAACCAATCCATCGCGGGACTCGGATTTCCATCCTTCATCGCGCTGATGCTTGTTCCGCACGGGATGCTTATCCCGCTCGTGGACATAGTCCTCCTTCTTGAGGGAACGGAGGTAGCGATAGTAACCCCAGCCTCCCGGAGTATACCGGTAGAGCATGGTCTTGAGCAGATATTTCAGGTGCAGGCTCATGGATGAAATGGTTTTCCTGTTTTGAGTGTAACTTGGCGAATCAATTCTTACATAGGATACAGCACACACTTCACAATGTTAAACCGTCAGACTTGCGGATATTCCGACTGTTCCAAAGCACGGCGACAGTAATCCGCCAGTTCAGCACCAAAGTTGGCAACCCCATATCGCGCACAAACCACCGACCGTGCGAGCAATCCCATCCTGTTACGTGCCTGCGGATCCAGAGTCAACCCAGCCACCACCCGCTCCCAATCCCTCGCATCACCGGGTTTGACCATTTCCAGATGAACGCCTCGGATCAGCCCTTCGGGGTCCCAAAAACCCCGGGTCTTCGTGATCACGACCGTGCATCCACAAGCCATTGCCTGCAGCGTCGCACTCTGCCCTGATGGCTGCGAAATGTCGTGCAAGGGGATGAGAACCGCCACGGCATTTCGGTAGAGATCCCGCAACGCCTCGTCAGTCAAATCGGATACCACTTCGACTCCGGCCTTCGATACTTTTAGCGGCAAGCGGGTCACCACCTTCAACGGCAACGCAAACGATGCTTGAAGCAGGGTATCGTAGTCCCGCCCGGCATCGCTACCCACGCTCAACAGGTATGGATTTTCCGTCCGTTCTTCCCGACCGGGGCTCCAGAAATCCGTATCAACGCCAAACTGCAAACAAATCACCCGGTCCGGAGCAACGCGCACCCGGCTCACCAGCGCATCGCGCGCCCCCACCCCCAACACCACCACCCGGTCCGTCTCGCGATAGCATGTCCGGATCCACATGGATTGGCACATATCACGGATTCCCTCATGCGAACTCCGCTCCAACGCATTCGTGGTTCCCTGCGATATGTGGATCAACCGGGCTTTGAGCAAACCCATCGCCCGACAGATCATCAAAGGCATCCCGATCGAATCG
Organism: Opitutales bacterium; assembly: GCA_028704125.1. Classification (GTDB taxonomy): domain Bacteria; phylum Verrucomicrobiota; class Verrucomicrobiia; order Opitutales; family JAFGAQ01; genus JAFGAQ01. Next base: position 6,128 of record JAQVLM010000026.1, on the reverse strand, counting down.
ATATTGGTCACGATCAACCGGGCCCGGCTCAGTGCCTTCCAGTTGGAATACACAGCCGGCAATAGCATCCTGAACCCCGTCAGTGGAAACAAGCGTTCTTCCAGCCAGCTCCAACATCTCGCAACAAAAGACCCCTTCAGCGGGGTTTCGGCCTCCACCAGCACAGTCCCCTTCAAAACGCGCCGTACCTCACCAAAACCATAGAGAAAATCCGATGGACTCACGCCCTGCCCGACCCGGGTCTCAACCGCCCCGCGACCGGGCCGCATGAAAAACACCACACGCCCGGCACTTCCATTCTCGCTACCCGACTCCCGGGAATTCGCTGATCCACCCATGTTGCGGTATTACGTTTCCCGTTGTTCAATCACACGGCATTCCGAACGATGCCGTTTCCATTCAACCTCCGGATAAAGGAGCCCCTCCGATTTCAGAAGCTGTTCATTGTTGCGGGCAATCAATTCAACTTCGGCGCTCAAGAGATCCTCCAACCTGAAAAGAAACCGGCTGTTCCTCGAATGCGCCTGAACCCCGATCGTGTAAGAGCCTTCGTTCAGCCGGTATGGTGGTAGCGTCAGTTCGTAGACATGCCGGCCTGCTTCCAGAAAACGGTTCATGCTCGGGTCATCATTGTTGCTCACCCGCATGATGAGCACACCGTCCTCCGACCGTATCATCACGTCAATCTGAAAGGCCCAGATCGGCTGACTGGCTTCAAACTCAAACCGGAGCACAATCGGGTCCACCACACTGAAACGACTGTCAACTTCACCCGATGGTCCAACCAGCTCGATACCGAGCAGCGCGAAATCCTCAACTCCGGGCTCCGCGAATCCTTTTTCCCAGCGCACACATCCGCTCTGCCCCATTGAGTCGCGTAAGTACTCCGAAATGATCTCCCGTGTTTCTCCCATTCCCATCAGGCGCCCGTCCTTCAGATACATGCATTTCGCACACAAGCGGCTGACGGCAAACATGTTGTGACTCACAAAGATCACGGTCCGCCCCTGTCTCGCGACCTCGCCCATTTTCCCCAGGCATTTGCGTTGGAAATCATGATCGCCCACAGCCAACACTTCATCCACGATCAGAATGTCTTGCCGAAGATGAGCCGCCACCGCAAAGGCAAGCCGCACCCGCATCCCGCTAGAATAGCGTTTGACAGGAGTGTCGGCAAACGCTCCCACTCCCGAAAACTCCAGAATGCTATCCAGCCTGGAACGGATCTCCCATCGCTTCATGCCAAGGATGGCCCCGTTCAGATACACGTTTTCGATACCGGTCAAATCCGGATGGAAGCCGGTCCCCACCTCGAGCAGTGCCGCCACTTTGCCGTGCATCGTCACTTTGCCGCGGGTCGGAGTGGTGATGCGCGAAAGAATCTTCAACAGGGTGGACTTCCCCGCACCATTGCGACCAATCAGGCCGACCGTGTCGCCCTCCTCGATGTCGAACGACACCTTGTCCAACGCCCAAAACTCGCGGTTGGAGGATGAGGATGGATTGCGGCGTTCCGCACGCCCCACCACACGGTCAAACAGGTCCGTTAGTTCATCCCGGAAAGAGGCCGCTCCAAAGGCCCCCAGAACATAGCGCTTGGAAAGATTCTCAGCGTGAATCATCGGTTCAGACATGCCATTCCCTCCTACACTGAATCCACAAAACTCCGCTGTACGCGTTGGAATACCAACATTCCGCTCAGCATGAACACGAACGATAGTCCCGCCCCATAAGCGAGTGATTGCAGGCTGAAAGTGCCTTGCCCAAGGAAAGCATATCGGAAAGCCTCCACCACGCTCGTCATCGGATTCAGCCCAAGCCAGAATGCCATCTTTCCAGATACACCGGAGAGCGGATAGATCACTGGAGTGACATACATCCCGATCTGCACAAAAAACGCCGCAAGCTGCGCAAGGTCGCGATACTTCGCCGTAAGTGCCGACATCCACAAACCACATCCGAGACTGAAGGCACCCGCCACCGCAAGATACACCGGCACACCGGCCACCGTCCAATTCGGCCCATAGGCCACCTCGCCCCCGGCTTTGAGCCGGAAATACAGCAGAAACGCCAGAAACAGCAACAGCTGCACAAAAAACGACATCAACCCGGCAAGGACGTTGGCGATCGGGAGACTCATCCGGGGAAAATACACTTTCGTATACAGGGCGGATTGCGTCACCAAAATAGTCGAATTGGCCGCAAAACTCAGCGCGAAATAGTTCCAGATCGTCAATCCGGACAGGTAGAAGAGCATCGGAGGCACCCCATCGGTCGATATCCCAGCGATGTTGCCGAATACCACCGTAAACACCACAGTCATCAACAAGGGCTGGATGATGAACCACAATGGCCCAAGCACATTTTGCTTGTACTTCGCGACGAAATCCCTGCGCACAAACAACAACACCAGGAACTTGTAATCCCACAGCTCCCGGAGATTCAGGGACAAGCCCCTGTCTTCACTGTCGATCTCGATTCTCACACTCATTCAACTGGACACACGCAAACGGTCATTGCCAAACCATCCTACTCCAGAGGTTTCATACAGGCTTCCGGCTCAGCATCAACCCCTTTCTATTGCGCACACTCAATTGAATGACCGGAAATCCTCAAACGAATGAACGAACAGACCGCTTACCAACCTTGAAACAACCCGCACGGTAATCATACCATATACACGGGTGCGTCTGACGATGCAGCAAAGCCTTCCATCTTGAATGGCGCATTTTTCCTTTGAGGTTACTCAGTTGGGCGTTTCGGATGATCTCGCGCTCCTCACAGTATCGCTCTCCAAACAAAGTCGACATATTGTGGTCGTGCTTCCGGAATCCGCCGATATACGCCCGCACACTGACCAAATCCGCCTCCGCCATGAACCGGCACCACAGATCATAATCTGCCGCGTATCGATACCGTGTATCCAAGCATGCCCCAGCCCGATCCCAAAGCGACTTCCGCCAGAAAGTGGATTCCTGCTGGGGATTACCGTTCCTGAAATCCAACAAAGCCCGGGCATCCCACCATGACCTCAGCCGCGATTCAAAAAAGCGGCCATTCACATCGATATTGGTTGGAACACCGGTAATCCACTCAACACCCGGAAATGATGCAAACACTTCTCCCACGGTAAACAACGCCTTGCGGTGCAAAAGGTCATCCGAATTCAGCCAACCCAATACATCACCTGTCGCCACAGAAAACCCCTTGTTGAGCGACTCATAGAAGCCTTTGCCACCGGACTCATAGAAAACACGGGTAATGCGGCCTGAATAAGCGCGGATAATTTCCGGACTCCGGTCTTTGCTGCCACCATCCAATACGATGTATTCCAGGTTCGGATAGCCCTGATCGAGAACCGATCGCAGGGTGTCTTCCAGATAAGCTTCAGCGTTCAAGCACGTAGTAACAATGCTGATGCGAGGCAAAGGCATGGAGGAACGGTTCACAAATCAGATAGGAAAATTCCAGACTTTCCACAGTTGGACAATTGAGTCAAGCCCGGTGTCAGTCGAAATCGCCGGCAAAACTAGAATCCGATGCTGACCCCGCCGTCAACCGGAAGCACAACACCCGTTATAAACCGCGCGGCCTGAGAACTCAGGAACACCGCAGCCCACCCAATATCCTCCGCTTGTCCAAGTTTCGCCATCGGGGTCCGGCCAAGGATCTTATCCCTCCGAACCGGATCTCCTGCCAACGCTTTGCTCGACATTTCGGTCTCAATCCACCCCGGGGCAATGGCATTCACACGCACGCCATGAGGGGAAAGCTCGGTGGCAAGGGTCCGCACCATTCCCAACTGAGCGCTCTTGGCCGCACTGTAGGCCACCACCTGTGGAATGCCGAAAAGCGATGCCATCGACGCGGTGAACAGGATACTCCCGCCGCGTCGTTTGATCATGCCTGGAACAACCGCACGGGTCAATGCATGCGCACCCAAAACATGGGTCTCGAGAACGCGCTGAAACTCCTCAACAGAGGTATCCACCGCCGGCTTCTTCACATGGATGCCTGCATTGTTGAGCAGATAACTGACCGGACCAACATCCTGTTCCACCTTTTCAACCAAAGCAGCAGCCCCGTCAAACTTCGTAATGTCATGCACCTGATACGAAGCCCCCTCGCCCAGGCCCGCGCAAGCATCCATCAATTCCGGCTCCCTGCGGCCCACCAACACCACCCGGGCTCCCGCTGCATGCAGGCAGCTGGCCATCGCAAGACCAATACCGCTGCCACCGCCAGTTATCAACGCAACCTCACCATGGAGGTCGAATACTTTGTCAAACCGCATCATTTCCCTGATTGAGAAGGGATTTTTTTCAACATGCAACAATTGGTTATGACCGTTTCCCACCCCGACCGGAAGAACACAAACCGGGTCTTCTCTGATCTCAAAAAATCTCAAATACGGCGCTCATGCGCACCATCTATGCGCTTATGCAACCAACCCCTCAGCTCAAGCTTCATCAGAACCACCCCCACCATCGAAGCCGGCATTCCGAGATGTTCCACGAGGGCGTCCATTTGCCAGGCGGGTTCCTTAACGAAACATTCCCATACCGCAGCCTCATCCGCCGGCAGGTTTTCCGGGCCGGGCTTGCTCCGGGAGTCGAGGTCCATCTCCGTTTGGGTGGCGCGGATCGGCATGTTCATATCTTCCAGGATCTCTTCCACCGAACTCACCAGAATCGCGCCGTCCCGGATCAACTGGTGACATCCCCTGCTGCTTTCTTCATCAATCCGCCCCGGAATGGCATACACCTGCCGTCCCTGCTCCGAGGCAAAACGCGCCGTGATCATGCTGCCGCCTTGCACATCGCTTTCCACCACCAGCACCGCGTCCACCATGCCCGATACAATCCGGTTGCGCATCGGAAAAGTCTGACGATCGGCTTTCCTTCCGAAACGGAATTCGGACATCACCGAACCTGTCTCCGCGATACGCCGGTATAGATCCAGATTTTCCGGCGGGAAGATGATGTCCAAGCCATTTCCCATCACGGCGACCGTTTTGCCTCCGACATCCAAGGCACCCTCATGCGCAGCGGTATCGATCCCGCGTGCCAACCCGCTCACGATCCACCATCCATTCGAAGCCAACCGCCGGGCGAAACTTCTCGCGATTTTCTGTCCATAGAACGTGGGACGACGGGTGCCCACTATCGCAATCGCCGGGGTGTCATCCGATGGGGTCGCCTTCCCCCGGCAATACAAACCCACCGGGGCATCATAGATATGAGGCAAGCGTTTCGGATATTGACCGTGCCCTTTCCATATGAATGCCGCCCCATTCCGCTGCAGGGTATCCAACTCACGATCCAGATCGAAGTTACTCCGCCACGAGCGCAGAGACGCCAGCATTGCGGGCCCGAATCCCTTCACTGCAAGCAGTGCCCGATCACTCGCTGCAAAAATCGCGTTCGGATCGTCACCCAGTTCATCGCACAGACGGCGCAAAGTCACCGGTCCGATCTCAGGCAGAGCATTCAGGACCATCCATCCATGCCAGGCACATTCAAATCTGTCCATAGTCCGGATCGATCCGGTTAAGATAGTCCAGCAACGAAGTCGTCCGCACAAAGCACTCACCCTGGCGCGATGCCAACGCATCCGCTGCGATTCCATGCAACACCAAAGCACGGCTGACCGCCCGAACCATTCCTCTCGAACCAAGGGATGCAACCGCACCGCCCACCAAACCGGCCAAAATATCCCCACTGCCGCCACGGGCCAGCACCGGACCGCCATGCGCGCTGATCCATCCCTTTCCACCTGCCGATACGATTGACAACGGTCCCTTGAGCAGCCCGACCACACCGGCCGAATCACAATAGGACCGGAACGCTTCAAATGCATAACCATCCACAGAAGAAACCCCTGACACACGCTCGAACTCGCCACGGTGCGGAGTAATCACGACCTGCCCCGGCCGATCCTTCCCCAATCTCCTGACCCGTTCCGGCATCAAGGCATCCGCATCCATCACAACCGGCACCTTGAGAAGATCCACCGCCTCATCCATCAAAGCCTGGGTTTCGGTCCCGCGTCCCATTCCGGGTCCAACCAGAATCGCATCAATCCGACCCTCCAGTTCTCGCAGAACCGACAAGCCTTCCAATGCAAGC
>JAQVLM010000412.1 GCA_028704125.1 Opitutales bacterium | reverse complement strand
ATTCACCACGAAGAAACGAAGGTCCACGAAGAAAGAACTGCCATCACTCACCTCCTAGCTTCGTGCTTCGCGTCCTTTGTGGTGAAGAATCGTCTTCATACCTGCTGCTCCGGACTAGAAACCATCCCAAGCCATCTTCCGGAGGGGGTGGCTTCAGCCATCCTCTATTGCCATGCGCTCCAGCAGTTCAAGCGCCCCAAGGCGGATGAGCAGGGACGCTCATCCCTACCTACAACAGTCCATTCCCATGGTAGTGGGCTACGGCTGAAGCCGCAGCCTCCGGGGCAACAGCCAACCCATAGCAGCGGGAGCATCCCTGCTCTCGCCCTTGTTCCCTTCTTCCCGCGCGTGCACCGGATCCCGCACCCAAGGTAGGGCGAACCGTCCCGGCGAGCCGCCTCTTCTTCCAATTCATCTTCCCGTGATACTCTATGTGTTCTATGTGATCTTTGTGGCAAATCTCATCCCCCGCGAAGCGGGAGCATCCCTGCCCGCGCCCGCTTCGGGTTCCATTCAGTCATTTCCCATTCCATTATCATCACGGCACAAGCCGATTGTCATCAACCGGATTGTGGCAACTTCAGCCAATACCTTGAGTGCCTCAACACTCCTGTTTTTGTAAGAGCTCCCATCTCCACCAAGGCATTCAGGTCACGGGTGGCCGTTGCCCTCGAAGTCTTGGTCATTCGTATATAGTTATCGGCACTCAAACCGCCCTTAAACCCTTCCATCCCTGCCGAAAACATCTTGTGCAATACCTTTTCCTGCCGCGGGTTTATCCGATCCGCATACCGGAGAAAGAACTTTCCTTTCCTGATCAGGAAGTCGATCATCGCCTGAGTGTAATCCTGCGCTACCAGAACGGTCTGTGCAAAGTAGTGCAGCCATTCGGTGGCATCCATGCCATAACTCCCTCTCTGAAGCGCATCGTAGTAGTCTTTTTTCCGGCTCCCTATGGTATTGGCAATCGCAATCAAAGTGGGCCTACCGATGCTCTGCGACAACGCCTTCTCAGCTATAGCCCGCCCAATTCGACCGTTTCCGTCTTCGAATGGATGGATGCTTTCAAAATACAGATGAGCCAATCCAGCGCGAATCAACGGATTCCCATGTTCGTCGCCCCGGAAACCATTGAACCATGTTACGTAATCATTCATCTCCCCGGGCACCTTTGCTGATGGGGGAGCTTCAAAATGGATCTTGGGCGCATGGATCGGGCCTGATACGATTTCCATTGCCCCATCATGGGTTCGGTAAGCTCCTACGGTATCGAGATCATGACGACCATTCACAACCATTTTATGCCATGAATACAGCATCTCATGGGTCAACGGCTCATCCCAAGTCTGGTAAACAGAGACCATCATTTCGGCCATGCCACGCTCAGCAGGAGGCACCCGCTTGATGCCGGTCTTGAGTCCAAAGTGTGCGCGAATCGAAGACTGCAATGACTCGCGATTCAATATCTCCCCTTCTATTTCAGAAGAACAAAACGCCTCTACCTCCATCATATCAACAATCAGACTCGTCTTCTGTTCCGCATCGAAGTATTTGAGCGCACCAAAGGAAACGCCGGTTTTCTCCCAAAAAAGCTTCTCGTATTGGCCTAGTTCCTCTGCCCTACATCGAAAATGAGGCCAATCCCTGTGCTGCCAGTTCCACTTCATGAGGCATAGAATTGATTTCTATAACTCACAATAGCACGATAATGTGAGTTATAAAAGAGAAATCTATACCTCACATCCTGCTCGAGCATCCGAATCAGTGTCCGGAGGAGCTGTTCTTGCCGTATCCATGGTAGGGCGAACCGTCCCCGGTGAGCCGCCCTCTTCCAGCCATCCTCTATTACCCCACGCACCAGCAAGCCCCCAGTCCCACGGCGGATGAGCGGGGACGCTCATCCCTACCCACAACAGCCCATTCCCAAAGGTAGGGCGAACCGTCCCCGGTGAGCCGCCTCTTTCTCCCAGTCCATCTTCCCGTCGTGCTCTATGTGTTCTATGTGATCTTTTGTGGCTAAAACTCATCTTTCCCAAAGGTAGCGGGAGCATCCCTGCTCGCGCATCTCCCCTCCCCGTTTTCGCGGGTTTCGGGTAGTTCCTCCGTCGCTCATCGAGCTATGGAGGACCCGTCATGGTTCATCTGCGCATCCGGCTCCTGAGGCATAGCCCTCTCATACCAATCCCAAATCCGCGAATAAAACTCCCCCGATTTTTCCGCTTTTCACAGGCGCTTCAAGCTGCCACATTCAGGATCAAAGCCAAATATCTGGGACTTGAGAATGCCCATGCACGCCTAACGGATTCGGTTGTGCAATGGGGTTGCAGATGCCCACATATTTGAATCGAACGATGAACAGAAAGCATACCCTTGAACTGCTGGCCGAATTGGGAACCCCCTGCCTGGAGATAGTTTTCCGATTCCTGAGCATCTCACCTGCCTTCATCGCGTCGCAACTTCGGGTTCATCAACAGGAGGCGCTTTCATGATCCCCGGAAGCGTAAAGATTGTCGACCAAGCCTCCGCCGTGGAGGCGATCAAGCGATTGAATACAAACTTAACGACATCAATCTCCTGCCCCGGAAAATCCTGGCGCAGGTATTCGAGATGTAACCATGGCCAAGGAGACCACCGAAGTGAAGAATCAACCCATCTCGCTGACGCAACCACCGACAGGGTATGCCGAGTGGCTGGGCGAGTTAAAAGACCGTATCCATAACGCTCAGCAGCGGGCGTCGCTGGCGGTCAACCGCGAACTGGTGCTGCTCTATTGGCAGATCGGCCGCGATATCCTGGCCCGGCAGGCAAACCAGGGCTGGGGCGCCAAGGTGATCGACCGGCTGGCCCATGATCTGCGCAATGCCTTCCCGGAGATGAAAGGCTTTTCGCCGCGTAATCTCAAATACATGCGCGCCGTGGCCGAGGCCTGGCCCGAGCCTGAATTTGTGCAGCAGGCTGCTGCACAATTGCCATGGTTCCATCTCTGCACCCTGATTGACAAATTGGCGACCCGTGAGGCGCGCGACTGGTATCTGGCCAAGGCTGTTGAACACGCCTGGTCGCGCAACGTAATGGTGATGCAGATCGAAACCCGCCTGCTGGAGCGCCAGGGCAAGGCGGTCACCAATTTCGAACAACGGCTGCCCAAACCCCAGTCCGACCTGGCCCGGGAATCCATCAAGGACCCTTATCGTTTCGATTTCCTCGGCCTGAACGATGAGGCGCAGGAACGGGAGATCGAATCGGCGCTGGTGCAGCATGTAACCCGGTTCCTGCTGGAGCTGGGCGCGGGATTCGCCTTTGTCGGCCATCAGGTGTTGCTCGATTTGGGCGGCGAGGAGTTTTTCATCGACCTGCTCTTCTACCATCTCAAGCTGCGCTGCTATGTGGTGATCGAACTCAAGGCGGGCAAGTTCAAGCCGGAACACCTGGGGCAGTTGGGTTTCTACCTCA
>JAQVLM010000025.1 GCA_028704125.1 Opitutales bacterium | reverse complement strand
GCGAGGACGTTCAGTCGGTTCGCGATCGGTTGATAGACAGGCTCCCAATAGGATGAAAGAAGATCAGGAGAGTCCGTGAACCCAATCAGATCAGCGAAGATCTGGAAGAAGGCTTTATCGCTGATGCCTCCCGTGAGCGCCTCTATGACGGCGCCGCAGTTTTGGAAACGGCTCACGGCTTCCTCCAAAGCGAGCGGCGAGTGGCGCATGGTGTTTTCCCACGCCTGGGTGTGGTCGATTTTGAAAAGCAGGTTGCCCAGATCAAAAAACACCCAATCCACCGGTTTTTCGCAGAGCGTGCCGCAATAGGCAAGGAGAGGCGTCGTGTCTGGGGTTGAGTTCATCTCGATGGGTTGCACCGTCCGGTCTGGTTTAGGGGATTGGATCGGCGATGGGGCGTTGGCGGATGGTAATAGGGTTTTCCGGTCACTACGGATGCTTCAACGGATGCTGAAGGCGATGATGAGGAAGATCTCCGTGAGGATGCTGCATGCGCCGAGGCAATCTCCATTGGCACCACCGAAGACCCTTCGGAAGAAGAACAAGCAAGCCAATATGACGACCGTTAGAGCCGCGATCGATGGGAGTGTCCATTTTGGGGCAAGGACGAAGGTGAGCCCCACCAAGGAAAGCAGGCCGATTGCAAGCGCAACTGAACGGGGACACTTCATGTTTTTGGCAATGCCTTTGCCGTCGATGTGGACATAGGGGAGGAAATGGAGCAATACGATCGACGACCAGCGCATCCACCCTCCGGAAAGGATCAGAAAGGAGGTAAGGCTTCCATCGTTGCCCCCGGAGAAGAGGTGCAGGTAGCCGTTCCAGCGGATGAGCAGGAGGGTCGCCAAAGCTCCGGTTCCGAATGTCCCGAGACGGGAGTCGCGCATGATCTCGAACCGTCTTTCCCTCGAATACCCACCCATCGCATCCGCGACATCTGCGAATCCGTCTTCGTGAAAGGCGCCGGTGAGGGCGAGCTGAATTGGCAGGAAGATGGCAATGCCAAGCGGGGGTGGAAGGAAATGGCAGAGTGTCCACGCGATTCCCGCGTTGATGAGCCCGAGAACCAAGCCGCCCGTCCACAAGGCTGACAGGAGCGGGCGATTCCCGGTTGTGTCATGAAGCTGCCAGCTAGCCGGAATGGGGATCCGGGAGAGAAAGGCGATACTGGAGAATAGGATTCTCATGATAGGGACCTGCTTGAGATCAGATCACGACCCCGGCTTGTGCAAATGTGGCCATCTGGTTAAATGCGTCGACCGCATTCCGGACAATCCCCATGGCGACGGCCGCGCCGGTTCCTTCTCCCAGCCGCATGCCAAAATCGAGAAGCGGTCTGAGTCCGTAGTGTCGGAGGAAGCAATCATGGGCGGGTTCGGCGGAACGGTGGCCGGCAAGACAACAGGAGATGCAAGCCGGGTTGAGTTCGAATGCAATGGCTGCAGCGGCTCCCGCAATCACCCCGTCCAGGACAACCGGGAGGCCCATGGATGCGGCCGAGAGGATGGCACCGGTCATGGCCGCGATTTCACGACCTCCGACGGATGCGAGAATCGATAGTGGAGAGCCGAATTCAGCGGAGCGGTTCTCAAGTGCTTTTTGAATGACAGCGGTTTTGTGGGCGAGTGCCGGATCGGAGAGACCGGTGCCCCTTCCGATAATCGTTTCGGCCGGTACGCCTGTGATCGCGGATAGAATTGCCACCGAAGGCGTGGTGTTTCCTATTCCCATTTCTCCAACCGCAAAAACATCCGTGAAGCGGGGGACGGATTGCCACCCGAGAGCAAAGGCTTCGACGGTTTCGGACTCCGACATGGCTGCCTCATGAAGGAAGTTGCGGGTAGGATGGTTTATACCGGCATCATAGAATCGGAAGTCGATTCCGTTGCTTCTGCACAGCGCATTGATTGCGGCCCCTCCGTTGTGGAAATTTTGCATCATTTGCTGGTTCACGCTGTCGGGAACAGCGCTGACGTCTTCGGCAGTGATGCCATGCGCCCCACCAAACAACCGTAAGCTCATGCGGGATGCTTTCGGAGCGTCCGGTGTATCCTGAACTGAGGCGACCCAAGCTGCGAGTTCCTCTAGTCTTCCGAGGCTGCCCGGGGGCTTGGTGCGGGTATCCCATTCGGCGAGGACTCGGTCGCGGGTCGATGCGTTGGCGGCGCGAAGGGTCGTGGTTACCCGTAGGATGTCGGAAAAGCTCTGAAACATGACAATAAAACACAAACAGGATTCAAGTGCCGAATGCCGGGGCATTCACAAGTCCTGTCACGGTGTTTTATTGACATGAAAGCGTCAATAGGAAATGTCAGAGCAGGATTTGCTCTGGGGTTGCCCATTCCGGAGCAGGCTCGGATGAAACCTGTGAGGGTTGGAGTGGATAGCGATAGGTCTCCCCCTCAAAGTTGCGCATGACGATTTCGGAATCGGTGATTTCCTTGATGTAATCCGGGTTGAGCGGAACCTTGCCGCCGCCGCCGGGCGCATCGATCACAAATTGGGGAATTGCATATCCGGTGGTGTGGCCTCTGAGGCTGCGGATGAGATCAATGCCCTTCTGAACGTCGGTCCGGAGATGGGCTGAACCCGTTATGAGATCACACTGGTACAGGTAGTAGGGGCGAACCCGCATCATCAGCAGGCGATGCACCAAAGAGCGCAGTATTTCGGGCCTGTCGTTGACGCCTTTTAGAAGAACAGACTGGTTTCCGAGAGGAACACCCGCAAAGGACAGCCGCTCGGTTGCCTGCCTCAACTCCTGGGTGCACTCATTGGGATGGTTGACGTGAATGCTCATCCAGATCGGCCCATGTTTCCTGAAGATGTCGGCAAGCGCTGGTGTGATGCGCTGTGGCAGAAACACGGGGATTCGGGATCCGATGCGGATGAATTCGACATGTGGAATCGCCCGCAGTTCACCCAGCAGGTGATCCAAACGGTTGTCGCTGAGCAGAAGCGGATCACCACCGCTCAAGAGAACATCGCGTATCTCAGGATGCGAGCGGATGTATTCGAGTCCTTTTTCGTAGCTGGGATGGAAGTTGTAGTCCTGGGCATTGGATACCAGGCGGCTGCGGGTGCAGTAGCGGCAGTAGGATGCGCAGCGATCGGTAACGAGAAACAAGACGCGGTCGGGATAGCGGTGAACGAGCCCTTCCACCGGCATCGTGTTTTCCTCTCCGACGGGATCGAGCAGTTCGTCCGGGCTGATCCGGCTCTCGCCTGAACGCGGGATAACTTGCTTGCGGACGGGGCAATCCGGGTTTTCGCGGTCAATCAGGTTGAAGAAGTACGGCGTAATCGCGAGTGCGAGCTTGTGGCTGGCAAAAAGGCAACCGGCCCGTTCATCGGGGGTGAGCTCCATGTATTCCTCGAGTTGCTCAATGCGGGTAATCCGGTTCTGGAGCTGCCAGCGCCAGTCCTGCCATTTTTCTGCCGGAACATGAGCCCAGAGCCCTTGGCCGCTGAACCAGGTGGTATGGTGATCTTGTGGATACATGAATGGAAAATTGTGATGTGAATGAATCAGAAGGAGCAGGACAAGCTGCTTTAAGGAGTTGATTGAAGTCCGGAAATTTGTATTTTCAAATATTCAAATCATTAAAATTTTCAATGGACAATCTTGAGAAACTGGCGGTTCAGCTTTGGGCGGTAGGCGATGAGGTCCGTTTGCGGATTCTCAGGCAACTGCCTTTGAATGAGGATTGCAAGCAGAGGAACAATGTGACGGAGCTCGCCGAGGCTTTGGGAATCCCTCAACCGACGGTTTCGCACCATCTGCGGGTATTGAGACAAGCCGGGATCATCCGGCGTTCGAAACTTTGCCGGGATTGTTATTATCATCTGGATCCTGCCGCGATCGAGCAAATGACCGGAAACTTGAGGGATGCGGTCCTTGGGAATGAACGATGAAGGCGACGGTGGTTCAGCGCAGGGTTGGTGTTTTTGGCGGAAGTTTTGATCCTCCCCACCTGGGGCATGCGGTCATGGCGTTGGATGCCTGTGAGCAGATGGCTTTGGACGAGCTTTGGTTTGTTCCGGCGTATCATGCGCCGTTGAAAGGGCATGCACCGATGGCGTCCGCCCGGCACCGTTTGGAAATGATCCGCCTTCTGGCGTCGGCTGATCCGCGGTTCAGGGTTTGGGATGGGGAGGTCCTGGCAGAGCGCCCGTGTTTCACAGTGGAAACCGTGGATCGGTTTCGCCGGTCGATGCCAGAGTCGGATTTGTTCCTCTTTGTTGGCGCGGATCAGGCCAATCAGTTGGACAAGTGGCACGAGATTGAACGCCTGAAGGAGATGGTCCGGATTGTCGTTTTTGCCCGTCCCGGATACTCGCTTGAGGACGAAAGCCAACTGAACACAATCCGCACCCATCCGATCGAATTGAGTTCGAGCGAGATTCGTGAAAGGTTGACCCGGCGGCTCCCGGTCTCCATTTTTCTTCCTCAGGGGGTTGACCAATACATTCAAAACCATCAGCTCTATCAGGAAACCAACGGCACTATTCCAGAATCATCCATGCGTAATCAGAAAACTGAACAGAAAGAAATTCCCGTAGCCTTGAAGGATTGTTGTGAAGCCTTGCTGGATAAAAAGGCTGTCGATCTGCGGGTCATTGACGTGAAAGGCGTCTCCTCGATTACCGATTACTACGTTCTGGCGACGGGTGAGTCTGGTCCGCAGCTTAGGGCGATGGCCAATGCGGCCTATTCGAGCCTGAAGTCAAGCGAAGGTGCGAAAGGGGTGGTGGATGGTGATCCCTTGAGCGGCTGGGTGGTAATGGATGCCTACGATTTTGTGGTTCATCTCTTCCGGCCGGATGTCCGGGAGAACTATGCGCTGGAATCGTTGTGGAAAGACCGCCCACAATTTGATTATGTCGTGGATGAGGCCCCTGCCGTGACCACAGCCAAGCAGGCGAAGAAAACGGTTGCCAAAAAACCGGCAAAATCCACCGACGAAAAAGCTTCGGTTGCCAAAAAGCCAGTCACCAAAAAGTCAACCGCGAAGAAAGCAAGCTCCCGGAAATCAGTTGCGGATACTCCAGCCGCTACGGAATCGGTGGAGAGTGCCCCGGTCGCAAAAAAGCCCCGGACTAAGCGCTCAAGCCCGAAATGAGGTGGCGGGCTTTGTCCCGTATAGCGGAGACGATCGCCTGACGGTCTGGACCTTTGTCCGCAACGAGCCGGACCAGGGCGCTTCCCACGATGGCGGCGTCGGCGTATTCGGCCACTGCCATTACCTGTTCCGGACTGGAAATACCGAATCCCACGCCGATTGGAAGATCTGTGTGTGATCGTATCAGGGCAACCCTTTCCTTAAGGTCCGAAACCATGTCACTGCGTTCGCCGGTAACGCCCTCGCGGGATACATAGTAAATAAATCCACTGGCGTTGCGGGTGATGATTGGGATTCGCTCGTCGGGCGTCGTTGGTGCCACGATGAAGATGTTGTCGATATGGTGTTTCTGGCATGCCTCGACCATATCGCCGGATTCTTCCGGGGGAAGATCAAGGGTAAGGATTCCATCGATTCCGGATTCTGCCGCTTTGCTGACGTAGGTATCGATGCCTTGGGACATCACCAGATTATAGTAGGTGTACAGAACGAGAGGGACCTGACTTTTGAGGCGAATGGCCCGTGCCATTTCGAAGACCTGATCGACCTTGGCGCCGTTGGCAAGTGCCCGCTCGGCTGCGAGTTGGTTGGTTTTGCCATCGGCGAGCGGATCCGAGAACGGGACCCCGATTTCGATCAAATCCGTGCCAGCTTCCACCAGCGCGTGGCAAATATCGATGGAGGTTGGTAGATCCGGATCCATTCCGCAAATGTATGCGATGAAACGTTTGCGGCTTCGATCCTCGAAAAGTTTGGCGATTCGGCTCATGATGTAGGACACAGATCCTAAGCTGCCCTTTGGCAGAATGCCAAGCGGATTCCTCTCGTTCCAAGATGGCGGGCATACTTCTGCCGGGTGGAGGCCTGCCGTTTGACCCATATTATCTTTGGTTATAGGTGGTCTTGAGCTGCGAAAGAATTGGTCGCATCCGGATGGGGATTGTCAGGAACGGGAATGCGCTCCGGCCTATTCCGTATACAGTTGGAGATTCGTCTGGCTTTGGAATGCATGCATTGGGCGAACGGGTCGGGGGAATTTTGGTTTTGCCATTCGGAGGCATCTCCTTTGAATAAGCAGCCTCAACCCACCTTCAACATGACATCTATCCTTGAATCTGTCCAGAATGCCCGCGAGTCGGGTGCACTCCTTTCCTCAAGTGCTGCCGCCATTGAAGAATGGCTTTCAGGCAACTTCCTTCCTGAGTGGGCGGTTTCAAGCCTCCGCGAACTGGTGGAAGCTTCCGAATGGGAGGAGCTCAACAACCGCTTTTTCCAGAGCATGACTTTTGGAACCGGCGGTATCCGGGGTAGAACGCAGAGCACGAAAGTTACGCTGAGTGAAAGAGGTAATGCATCCGATGGGGAGGCGCCGGAGCATGCCGGAGTGGGAACGAATCTGCTGAACGACTTCAATATCGCCCGTGCGACGATTGCGCTGTTCCGATACACAAAGGGGTATTTGCAAAAAGAAGGTCGTGGGCACGAAATCCCCGGTCTGGTTATCGCCCACGACGTGCGGCACTTCTCGCGGCATTTTTGTGAGCTTTGCGCATCGATTTGGAGTCAGTTGGGGGGCAATTCCTTCATATTTGACGGACCGCGATCGACGCCGCAGTTGAGTTTCTCGGTGCGCTACCTCAGGGTTCACACCGGTGTGGTGATCACGGCGAGTCATAACCCGTACCACGACAACGGATTCAAGGCCTATTTTGAGGACGGAGGGCAGGTGGTTTCGCCTCACGCCGAAGGAATAGTGGCAGAGTTTGGAAAGGTGGCTCTCGATGAGCTGCCTCCATTCCTGAAAAAGGAACTGGGCCGTGTGGTGGTTTTGGGAAAAGCCCCGGAGGATGCTTACCGCGAAGTGGTCAAGCGTTCGCTGATTCACAGTGGCATCATTTCCGAACAGAAGCCCCATATCGTGTTTACTCCGATTCACGGGACGGGTGCCATCATGAGTGTTCCGGTGATGCGGGAATGCGGGGCCCGCGTGGATGTGGTGGACGCCCAGATGCGAATGGATGGGAATTTCCCGACCGTTAAGTCGCCGAATCCGGAAAACTCTGAGGCCTTGAGTATGGCGGTTGCCAAAGCCCGTGAGGTCGGGGCTGATCTTCTCATCGGGACCGATCCGGATTGTGACCGGATGGCGGTGGCTGTTCGAAATCAAGCGGGTGATTATGAGATTCTTACGGGGAATATGACGGGCGCAATCCTGGCCGAGTATCGGATCAGCCAACTCAAGGCTGCGGGCCTTATTCCGCAGGAAGGAAGCCCGCGAGCGGCTTTGATCAAGACCTTTGTCACGACTCCTCTTCAGGATCGCATTGCCGAAGCTCATGGCTTGAAGGTGATCAACACATTGACCGGGTTCAAATATATCGGGGACAAGCTGCAGGAGTATCAGAGCAAGCTGGATGCCGCGATGAAGGCCGAGGGATTTGCGGTGGACTACGATCGCATGGCGCCGGCGCGGAAACGGGAATTGATGCTCGCCCACAGCACTTTCTATGTATTTGGCGGGGAGGAAAGCTATGGATACCTTTGCACCGACGACGTGCGGGATAAGGATGGCAATGCCGCCAGTCTCGCGGTCCTTGAGGTTGCGGCGTTTTTGAAATCCCAGGGCAAGACGCTCATCGACTATCTGGATGCGATCTATGTGGAACACGGGCTTTTCCTTGAGACCCTCGGCAACGTTTACCTTGAAGGCGCTGCCGGAGCTCAAAAAATCCGGAACATCCTGACATCGTATCGCGAGCATCCACCGGTTTCCATCGGTGGCGTGGCGGTTTCGAAGGTAACGGATTTCGGGACTGAGACCTTGGTGGACGCGGACGGGAAAGAAATCCCGAAGCAGGACTTCTATCTGGTGGATCTGGCAAACGGATACCGTTACGCGGTCCGCGGCAGCGGAACTGAACCCAAGATCAAATTCTATGTATTTGGCTATGCGCCGGTTGCGGATTCCGAAGCGCTTGTGAATGTGAAGAATCATACCAAGCTGGAGATCGAGGCGATGCGCAAGGCGATCGAGGCCGATGCGATGGCTCGTGCCTGAAACCGTTAATTCTTGCTCGCATTTCCAAAAAAAACAGCTAGCTTTTGCCTCTGCTTGGGTGCTTTGTACTCAGTGCGGTAGGGATGATTGCGCCATCGTTTCTTCCGTGTTTCCAAATAGGCGATTCTCACGAAGTTACTGATCTGATTATGGACATCTATGTTGGCAATTTGCCATATGACTTGGACGAAAGCGCGCTCCGCGAAGTCTTCACGCCCTATGGCACCGTGGACAAGATCCACATCGTATTCGACAAAATATCAGGAAGATCCAAGGGTTTTGCGTTTGTCTCGATGCCCAATGGAGAGGAAGCACAGAAGGCAATTGAAAGCGTAGATGGAACCGAAATCGCGGGTCGCGCGGTCAAGGTGAATGAGGCGCGTCCAAGGGAGCAATCCCCTGCCGGTGGTGGTTTCGGAGCTCCCCGTCCTCCCCGTCCATTCAACCGTGGTGGCAGCGGCGGTGGTGGCCGTGGTCCCGGAGGTGGCGGAGATCGTCGCGGAGGATTCAACCGCGGTGGCGGAGAGTACCGTGATTCCCGTGGTGGCGACTCCCGTGGAGGGGATCGTCGTGGCGGATACTGATACCTGAGCGCCGCAAGGTTTCTCTGATTTTTCAGCCGGAGCTTTTTCACAAAGGTTCCGGCTTTTTTGTGCCTGCTTCAGGTGCCCGAAACTGGGGAGGCCCGGGTGTAGGACGATCTGATAGAGGCTTCTGACGTGTAATACATCGGCCCGCCAATCGATGGAAGGTATGTAGGCGTTGGCGATAGCCACATGGAAATACCCCTGTCGATAAGGGGTATTCCGATGACATCCGGGTGTTGTGGAAACGGAGCCTTGATCGTGCCGGTGGTTATTGGCGCGGTTCCCGATCCAGCGGAATCAACCAGAAACCGAAGCTGTATTCCTTGTCCAGGAGCCTGTATTCGTCATGGGGAAGTGCTCCCCATGAATTGTCTCCTCCCACTCCCATCTGACGGTGCGACACGACAACTTCCGTAATGTTTCTGAACGGCACATCGGGCAGGTGGGTTACCCGGTCATCAAAATCCTTTTCGAGGTAGTGGTGGGCGTTGAATTCGATGAGCGGATCTCCGGTGAAACGAAGTCCAATCCCGCTAGCATCATGGATTTCGGCCCATCTGACATCGGTCTTGTTTCCGTTTTCCTGGGGACGGATGTAGGGGACGAACTGTTCCATGACCGACCCTGAGTGACGTCCGACAAACGCACTGGACTTACGATCGATGTAGGATTCATGAGGGCCTCTACCATACCATGCGAGTTGATCAAAAGAACCCGGCATCTCCAGTTTCATGCCAAAGCGGGGCATTTCCGGCGGGGCATTCTGGCCGATTTGGATGGAGGACTCGATCCGTAGGCTTCCGTCCGGATGAACGATTGTTCGCACAGATCCGGAGGAATCGGTTTCAGGTATGGTGAAGGAAGCGAGAACCGTTACCTGCCCAAGTGTTTCAAACGTTTCGATTGATGTCAGTTGGCGATTGGCTTGCGCGTTTTTCCAGGGTGCGCAGCGATCCGGCATCTTGTTCCCGACGTCGTTGTCATTGGGAATCCTCCAGTAGTAGGGCGTGAGGTCGCCTCTCAACAAGGATACGCCCTTGAAGACGTAATTTCTGAGGTTACCGGTCTCGGGATCAAAAAGGATTGTGAAGCCATCGCCAGAAACCGAAATCCCTTCATAGGTCTTGGCGTAACGGAGTTTGGTTTCCGACGGTCGGGGCGTCCAAACCGGGTCTGGGCGGGAGCTTTGCACTTGGATCTGTTCCTGCGCAACGATGTGGCCGGCGGGTATGGAACGGGTGAACTCCTTCGTTTTCGCGACGAACTGAACGAAGTATTCTGAATCGGGTGTCATGGACTCGAAGTCTAGAGGAAGCTCGATTTTGGCGTCGGCCTGAGGCGGTAACCCATCCGGCATTTCCACGAGTCCCTGCGAGACGAGGTTTCCCTCCTGGTGGAGATCCCATGAGATGACGAAATCGGACAGATCCGTGAAGAAGAACCCATTGGAAATTTTGAAGGCATTCCGGCTACCCGGGATAGGCTGGAAGCGAATGTCCTGATAAACCTTTTTGACTTCCCAAGCGCCGGGTTTGGAGCTCCGGTCCGGGAACACGATGCCATTGGTGCAGAA
This sequence comes from Opitutales bacterium, assembly GCA_028704125.1. Lineage (GTDB taxonomy): Bacteria > Verrucomicrobiota > Verrucomicrobiia > Opitutales > JAFGAQ01 > JAFGAQ01. The sequence goes on along the minus strand of JAQVLM010000025.1, from coordinate 3,573 downwards.
GTTTCCGTGACTGGGGGTGCCGGAAGGCCCGAAATCCCCTCCGTATGCCCAATACTCGATTCCGGTAGGCGATTTCTGGAGGATGCCCTGATCGACCCAATCCCAAATGAAGGCGCCTTGGAGGTTGGGATAGGCATGGATGACATCCCAATAGTCCTGCAGGTTTCCGGTGCTGTTGCCCATTGCGTGGGCATATTCGCAAAGGATGAGGGGTCTGGGGTCGCCCTGTTCCGCGAATGCCTTGATTTGCTGAATGCTGGCATACATTGGAGCGACAATGTCTGTTGCCGGCTTGGTCCAGACCGGCTCGGATTGAACCGGGCGGGTGGGGTCGGTTGCTTTGATCCATCGGTAGGCTTCTTCGAAATTTGGACCCTCGCCGGTCTCATTGCCTTGTGACCAAATGATGATGCTGGGATGGTTCCGGTCCCGCTCGACCAGATTACGGGTGCGGAACATGACTGCCTCGCGCCATTGGGGTTCGTGTGTTACCGGCGAAACGCCGACATTGTAGTAGTCCTTGGCCGGAGTGTAGGTCATGAGGCCGTGAGCTTCGATGTTGGCCTCGTCGATCACATACATCCCGAGCTCATCGCAGGATTGGAGGAAAAAGGAATCGGGAGGATAGTGACTGCACCTGACCGCGTTGATGTTGTAATGTTTCATCAACTGGATATCGCGGATCATTTCCTCTTTGGAAACCACATGGCCTTTTATGTGGTTGTGTTCGTGGCGATTCACTCCTTTCAGCAGGACCGGCATACCATTGACGAGCAGTTGTGCTCCGCGGATTTCGACGGTCCGGAATCCGATCCGGTGAGACGTGGTGTGTTGAAGTGACCCTGATTTGAGTGTGATCAGGAGATCGTACAAGTTAGGTTTTTCCGCGCTCCATGCCCTCGCGTCGGCGATCCCTTTTTCGATAATCGCCTCCTTTTGCTCTGCGGATTCAAGGCGCATTTCCTGAAAGGTTTGATAAACCGTTGTTCCATTGGACCGGTCGATAAGCTCGGCCTCCAGGCGGATTTCAGCGGAGGTTTTGCGGGAGTTCCGGATGTCCACTTTTACCGAGAGGGTTCCTTCCCGGGTGGCTGAGTTGTAACCGGAGGAAATGACGACATCCCGAATCGCCACTTTCTCTACCGCCAAGAGGCGGACATCGCGTTCGATCCCGCTGAAGCGCCACATATCCTGATCCTCCAAATAGCTTCCGGAGCACCAGCGGAAAACCTCGACTGCGATCCGGTTTGGTCCGGGAGTCAGCAAGGCTGAGATGTCGTATTCAGCCGGAGTTTTCGAATCCTCGGAGTATCCCACCCATTTGCCATTGACCCAAACGTTGTAGGCTGAGTTGACGCCGCCGAAGTGAAGGAGGATATCATGGTTTTTCCATTCATCCGGGATGGAGAATTCCCGCACGTAGCAACCGACCGGATTGTAGTCCCGGGGCGCGTGGGGGTGGCGTTTCTCGAATGGGAACCCGTAGTTTACGTATATTGGAACATCGTATCCGTGAAATTGCCAATCACCGGGAACTTCGATGGTATCCCAACCGGACGTGTCGTACCCAGGTTCATGAAACCCGACCGGGCGGTCGTCTGGCCTGCGGCTCCAGTGGAAGGCCCAGGGGCCATTCAGACTCATGACCAAGGAAGAGCGATCGGGATCGCAGGTCAGGGCAGTGTCGCGATCCGGGAACCAGTTGAAGGAGGTGCGGTTGGGTTCGGCGCCGATCCGGCATACTGTGGGAGCATCCCAATGATCAGCCGGAACATCGGCGGACAGGAGCATCAAAACTCCGCAAAGCCCGGAGAAGAGCCCGGTTGCGGTTTTCGTGTGGATGGAGCGTTTGAGTATATTGTACATGGCAGTGGTAGGGGGCTGATGGAAGATTGTAACGCGGTTTTCGTTTCCGGATCAAGGAATCAGATCAGGGTGCGATAACAGATCCTTAATGGTGGAAGATCGATCGAAGGGCCATTTCCAGAGCCTGAAAACGGTCCAGCCAAGGCACAGGGTCCTCCCGTGGAATGTAGGGGCTGATATATAAGGCAAGGAAACAGACATTCGAGAATGCGGTAATGATGAGTATGGACAGCGTGGGATAGAGGTATTTGCGGTCTTTGCAGAACTGAAGAAGAAAGCCACATCCGATCATCGCAAAGAAAACCAGAAAATCGAACGCTCGGCCTCCAAATGCGGATCCAAACGCCGGAAGGTGCCATGCTGCGTTGATCCACATGATCGCCACAGCGGAGATCAGCCAGCTTACTGGAAACCGTTTCCGGATGGTTGCCCAGAGGAGGGTGATCAGGCATGGCAAAAGCAGGGGATGCCAGTTGAAGAGCCCGTGATGGCTGGACAAGAGAGACGTGAAAAAGTCAGGTTCCAGCCAGTTGAAGCCTTCCCCCTCGTAACTGTAAACAATCCACTTCCCATACAGGTATTTCCATGCGATGGCCTGTGGAAGAATGCCGCAGGTCAAGCCGCCGATGGCTAGAGCGACCATCACCAAACGTGTAACCGAAGACAATTCCCCATGGCGCAACGCTTGAATCATTGTGAAAAAGGGAAGCGCAAGGTAAACGATCGCCGGAGGCCGAACGATAATCAAGAGCCCCGAGACCACACCGATAAAGAACGTCAGAGCCAACGTTGCCCGGTCGGCGTTGCGGGATTCCGCGATTCTGTCCGAGGCCTTGAATGCCATCCAGACTGCCACCACGCATAGAAAGAATACGCTGTTGTGTGCCATGGAAATCCTGGCTGTCTGGTAGTAAAGGAGAGGACTGGAAAGCCACACTCCCAACACGGCGATCCATGCGAAATGCGGGCTGATCCAACGGGTGATGACCCTGTGCGCCAGGAACAGGCTCGTGGCGGCGAGGCCCAAATGCCAGAACAGGATGGCGAGTTGGTAGGCCGGTCCATATCCATCGGCAGGCCACAGCCCGGCCATTCCCAGAAGATGAGTGGCGAGAAATGGTGGTGTGCTCAGGACTGCCCAGCCGATGGTGAACTTGTTTGGAACAAGGCCCTTGGGGGTATTGTTGTATCCCAGCATGACGTCTTTGCCTTCTTGATCGAGCAAAGGCGATTCCTTGAAGCCTTCATCGAAATTGAGGTCGCCATTCACGATCAGGCGCTTGAGCCATAGGTAGTAGGAGGCGTCATCGACTCCCTGGATCAAAGGCTCATAAGATGATTCGGAAAAAAGGTGGTAACCCTTCGTGATGACCGTCATGAGTGTGGCTCCAGCGACAAACAGGATGAGCGCAAGCATCCAGCCGGGATGGAGCGGGGCGGGTATGTCAGACGGGTCGGGCATCGTGTTCAGGAAATCCCATACGCAGGGATGATGTCACCGGTCAAAACAAAAAGCGATCCGCTTGAAGGATACCGTATTTGCAAACCGGAAATCCCCGTGGATTGGGTAACAATGGTCTTGAGGATAAGAATGGAGTATGATTCGCTTTGCCCGTCTATGAATGCGGCCTTTCCTGCGATGGAGAGGTTTGTGCTCTGGATTTTTTTTGGATGTATTAAGCACACCTTTCATGAATGCCATCAAAG
>JAQVLM010000411.1 GCA_028704125.1 Opitutales bacterium | reverse complement strand
ATCCGGATGGGCCCGGAGCGGCTGCGGTTCCAACAGAGGCTCTTGGATCTCCAGCAGAATGGAGTGTTGCTCGCCTTGGTGAGCAAAAACAATCGGGACGATGTGCTGCATGTGTTGCGTGAGCACTCCGATATGCTGCTACGGGAGGAGCATTTTGTTGCGATCCATGCGGACTGGGGGCCCAAGTCTCAGGCGATCCATTCGCTTTCCGAAGAATTGAAGCTGGGGCTTGGGAGTTTTCTGTTTCTGGATGATTCGGAAATGGAATTGGCGGAAGTGCGCTCCGGTTGCCCCGAAGTGGCTTGTGTGCGGGTTCCCTCAAGCCGGGAATTGGATCGGTGGATCCGCAATCTCTGGTTGCTGGATGTCGGAGAGGTGACAGATGTGGATAAACGCAGGACGGAAATGTACCGGAATCAAGTGCAACGGGATTCCTTTATGCGGGAGCGGGGGAGTCTGGCTGCATTTCTGAGTGGTTTGGAATTGGAGGTGGAAGCCTCTGAAGCCGCTCTGGAGGATTTGGATCGCGCGCATCAGCTGACTTCCCGCACCAATCAGTTCAATGCAAGCGGGTGGCGTCCCGCCCGCCTCGAGCTTGAGGAATGGATGAATATACCGGGTCATTGGATTGAACTGTACAGGGTGCGTGACCGATTTGGCGATTACGGTATTTGTGGAGCCGCGTTTTGTGAGTATTCCGGGCATGATTTGATGGTGAAAAACCTGCTTTTGTCGTGCAGGGCGATGGGGCGAGGGGTGGAGCATGCCATGCTGCGCCAACTGCGCAACCGTTTTGACCTGGAACAGGGCGGTAAGGTGGGGGTCCAATGGAGACGTTCAGGACGTAATCAGCCTGTGACCGCGTTCCTGAAGCGGTGGTCGGATCGTGGTCCGGACTCGCCCGACGAAGGGGTGTTTGAGTTCGACCTTACACGTATGGGCCGCATCGATATTTTGTCGGAGAGTGAAGCGGCTGGACTCGCGGAAGGGGATGTATCCGGTGGAACACCAATGGCCGTCGAAGCACCCGGTGATCCGTGGGAACGGCACGTTCCGGATGTGTTCTACGGCCGAATGGCGCTTGAATATGCCGATAACGACGTGTTTGCCCGTGCCGTCAGGATGCGCTTTGCGGCGCAGGTCGGATGGTCTGTAAGAGAAGAGGTTGAGTCCCTCCGGACGTCCGATGAACATCTGGTCGCTGATGTTTTTCAGTCTGTGCTGGGTTTAGAGCAGCAAGTGGGGCGGAAAGGGCATTTTCTGGCCTTGGGCGGTCACAGTCTCAAAGCAGTGATGGCAATTGGGCGAATCCAAGCGCGTTGCGGGAGGCGGATTTCGCTGGATGCCTTCCTTTCGAACCCAACCGTTGAGGCAGTTGCTGGCATCTTGTCCGCATCCGGCCTGTCTCCGGAAAGGACACTGGAACCCCTTGTTGAAGCCGAGTACTACGATCTTTCGCGCACACAGAAGCGGCTTTGGTTGCTCTGCCAGCTCAGGGACGGTGCCGGATTAGCGTATCACATGCCGATGGCCTGCATTCTTGAAGGGTCTGTGGATTTGGAGTGTTTGCGGGAGGCGTTTCAATGCCTCGTTGATCGGCACGAGAGTCTGAGGTCTTGTTTCGTTGAGGTGGAAGGGGAGCCCAGGCTGCGCGTGTTGAAGTCGGTTGTCGTGCCCTTTATTGTGCGAAAGGAACCGGTGGATGAGGGAACGTTCAGACGCGACGCTGTTGCGTGGATGGAGGAGCCTTTTGATTTGGCATCCGCTCCGCTGATCCGCGTTTTGATTCAGGCGCTTGAAGGTGGTCGGGTCGGAATGGTGTTGGTGATGCACCACATCATCAGTGACGGCTGGTCGCTGGCCTTGCTGGGTCGCGAACTCAGCCAGGCTTATCGGGAACTTCGGAAGGGGGTGAAGCCGCGATTTGAGCCTTTGCGGATCCAGGCCAAGGAGTTTGCAGTTTGGCAGGAACGTTACCTTGCGGACTGTGTTCCGGATCGTGATTTCTGGCATGAGCGCTTCCGGATTCCGCCTGATCCATTGGATCTGCCGCTTGACCATCCCAGACCCAACCTGAAAAACAGTAAAGGCGCATTGTTCACCGGCAGTGTCGGCGGGCCAATCCGTGATGGGGTTTCGGCTTTGGCGATGGATCGTGGGGCAAGCCCCTACATGATCCTGGTTGCCGGCCTTCAGCTGCTGCTGCACCGGCTGTCCGGTGGAGATGATATCTGCATAGGTTCTCCTGTGGCGGGGCGGCCGCATCCCGATTTTGAGGGTGTGGTGGGTTGTTTCGTCAACCTGCTTCCTCTAAGGCAAAAGGTGAATCCGCAGGACACGGTATCGGGTTTCCTGGATGAGAGCATTGCGGAGATCCAGGCGGCGCTGTCTCATTCGAACTATCCCTTCGATCAACTGGTGGGAGAGTTGGATCTTGCGCGTGACATGAGTCGCGCCCCGTTGTTCGACGTGTTGTTTGCCTACCAGAACATTGAATCGGAGGAGTGGCATGCCGACGATTTTCAGGTTCGTCCCTTTGAGACCGGATTCCAACCCAGCCAGTATGATCTGGCGATCAACCTGTTTGATTCCGGAGAGGGGTGGGAGGTGCGGATTGAGTATGATCCGGTGATCTATGAAGCGGATCGGATGGAGCAGTTTTTCGGGTTGTGGGTCGATTGGATGAGACGGCTACCAAGCTCCACGAATGTCCGTATCTGTGATCTCACGATGGTCCATGCGGAAGCGGTATCGATTCTCGGGAATTTGGAGCAATCCTCCGCGTATGGGGTGGCGTGCCGGCGTTCGATGCCGGACTGGTTGATACAACAGTCGAAGGATCATCCGGACCGGGAAGCCCTCAGGGATTGGACCGGATCCTGGACCTACCGTGAACTTGAGCAGCTAACCCGGAAAATGGCGGAGCGACTGAGTCGTAGGATTGGAGCAGGGAGTCCGCGGGTTGCGGTGTTGGGGAGTCGATCGGCTTCCTATGTGATGGCAATGTTCGCTGTTATGCGGGCGGGTGGCGTCTATGTCCCGTTGGATCCAGCGTATCCGATGGATCGCATCCGCTTCATGCTCGAGGACTGCGGTGCCATCGGGGTTGTGTCCGTAGGTGATGGCGGGGGATCGGCCGGAGAACTGGGATTGCCGTTGTGGTCGGCTCAGTCCCTGTTGGAGGGCGATCCGGAGGATGGATGGACCCCAGGGGGATTGCCCGACCTTGATCCGGATTCGATTGCGTATTGCCTTTATACCTCCGGCTCGACCGGTCGGCCCAAGGGGGTGGTGGTTTCGCATCAGGCCTTTTCGACGATGATCGCGGCGCAGTGCGAGGCATTCGATGTGCGGGGCGGGGACCATTGTGCACAGTTCGCATCCATGTCATTCGACGCATCGCTTTCTGAAATTTTCCTTCCATTCTCGCAGGGGGCTTCCCTTCATATTGTTCCCGATCGGGCCCGTGAAGATGTGTC
>JAQVLM010000410.1 GCA_028704125.1 Opitutales bacterium | reverse complement strand
ACGCACGGATATCGCTTGATGCTGAGGCACCTCGCAGAAGCATGGCTGATCCGGTCCCATCCGGGGTCGCTGATGTTCCCGATGTCATTCGTCTCACCGGAGAGAACCGTGGCGAATCCTTGGATTTGATAAGGGAAAGCTTCTATTTTGTGGAGGCCAGTGCCAACTATGTTGAGGTGGTTTGGAAGTCGCCTGACGGAAAAATGATCCGGACCATGCTGCGGGCGCCGCTGAAGTCCATTGAAACCCAGTTGGAGGTGTGGAGCCCGACGGTGATGCGGTGCCACCGATCTTTTGTGGTAAACCGATCCAAGGTCATCAGAGCGGAAGGGAATGCACTCGGCCTGACCCTTAGCATGGAGGATGATTTTCTCACCGTTCCGGTCTCGCGCACCTTTGTGCGTGAGTTTGCAGCGGTCCGGGGTAGAGAAGCGTAGGTACCCCTCCCGATCTATGGGTGAAACGATCGATTTGTCCCGGACGCATTTGCGGTTGGTCCCATACCGTTGATACTCGTACCGCAACCATGCAGGTCATCCCTCCGCGCTTTACCGCCTGAGATAGTGCCGATGGTGTGGGTGTGCCGACGCCATTCCGGTGTCGGTCCGCCGGATACGGTGGAATCTCCATCCAACGCATTGATCAAATCATACAAATCCATGAATACCAGAGAAGTTCAAATTTCGCATGACTCCTACGTTCCATCCAGTCCAGCAGCAGCGCTTCGAGCCGTGGGAGTGGCTCTCATCTGCCTGATCGGAACCGGACTTTCCTTGGCATCTGTTGAGGCTGCCACGCTAAAAGTGATTGTCGAGGGGGTTGAGAATACCGCCGGTAAGATGCGTTTGAGTCTTTTTGCCACCGAGGATACGTGGCTCAAAGAAGGGGTTCGGATGGAAATCCTGCCCTTGGTCATGCCCGAAATGGTGTGGGATGTGATGGATCTCAAGCCTGGAGTCTATGCCGTGTCGGCGGTTCACGACTGCGATGCGAACGGTGAGCTCAATACAGGCACATTTGGAATGCCCACAGAGCCCTATGGTTTTTCCAACAATGCGCGCAATCCGTTTGGTCCAGCTAAATGGAAGGATGCTTGCTTCGAGGTGGTCGAAGGTGAAAACACCATCCGTTTTCAGGTGCGGTAACCAGATCCCTTCGACTGATGCCCTACGCCCGTTGGATGGGAGTGTCCCTCCTATGGTCTGGAATACCTGGCGGAGGGTATTTTTCGATGGGATGGGGAGCAGGGCGGGGAGGCCTGCCGAAGTGTAGTGTATACAAGGTAGACAGAAAGCGATTCCCCGCCCTTTCCCGGAATCAAGGGTAACAGACGATTCCAAAAACAGCCATTTCATAAAATTTTGACAACCGCAATTCAAAAAACGCAATCGTTTGAGGAAAATGATGCTCCTGAATCAGAATTGTTTATGAACATGTGCTCGAATCCGGGTGTCGGTTGTTGTATTCATCGAATATTGGCCGGTTGGATTGACCCGCGTGAATGAGTTTTTCATGACCGGCTCTCAGTCATTTTGGATGGAGGACCGAGGCTTGTTTTTCATAGGATTGCAGTTTCATTGGATTTGAGTTGGATAGGATCTGCTGATGACCGAATACTTGACAGCTTCCCGCGTCCACGTTCCGGATGAAGTCCCACTGGAAGATGCTTTTGCGCGTACCTCTCATCTGGCAATTGGGGCGCATCCGGATGACCTCGAGATTTTTGCCTACCATGGGATTGCGTGCTGTTTCGAGGATGCGGATCGTTGGTTTGGCGGGGTTACGGTGACGGATGGGGCCGGCTGCGCCAGAGGCGGTCCTTTCGCATCGGTGAGTGACCGGGACATGAAGGAGATCCGGTATCGTGAGCAGATCTCGGCTGCGGATATCGGGCGCTATAGTTTCCAGTGTCAATTCGGATACTCCAGCGCGGAAATCCGCGAAGCCATTACCTATGCGCGGCTGGTGAGCAAGTTGCGGGAGATTGTGGACTCCTGTCGTCCAGAGGTACTTTACCTTCACAATCCCGCCGACAAGCATCCGACTCATTTGCGTGTGTTGACCGCTTGTATTGATGCGGTGCGGGCGATCTCACCTGAAAACCGGCCCGGGGCTGTTTGGGGATGCGAGGTGTGGCGGGATCTGGATTGGTTACGGGATTCAGACAAAGTGATCTTGCCCACCGATGCTTACCCGGATTTGGCGCGGGGTTTAATCGAGGTGTTCGCGTCGCAGATTGCCGGAGGCAAAGGCTATGTGGATGCAGTGCTTGGGCGCCGTCGGGCGAATGCAACGTTTTTCGCAAGCCATGAGGTGGATGGTATCCGATCCTGTTGCTATGCTATGGATCTTGGCCCGCTGTTCGGTGATGATCCGATGTCCATCGAGGCTTTGCTAAAAGGACATTCAGATCACTTTGCCTCGGACTTGGTCGGTGCGATTCGTGGGGCAGCGGGACGAGGGATGATACCTTAAGGAATTCGGATTGCGGGTGACAGGTGCTTGTTCATCGAGGCCGGGCCTCAGTCGGTCTGGCGGTTTTGTGCGTCCACGTGAACCACTTTCGGCTTGTGGGATAGGATTTCGTTCGGAAGGAGGTCGCAGTAGGACACGATGATCACCTTGTCTCCAACCATGGCGAGACGGGCTGCCGCTCCATTCAGGCAGATCGACCCGCTTCCGGGTTCGCCCCGGATCACGTAGGTTTCGAATCGTTGGCCGTTGTTGATGTTGAGTACCTGAACCAGCTCGTTTTCGACGATGCCCGACGCATCGAGGAGGTTGGCATCGATGGTAATGCTGCCTGTGTAGTGAAGCTCCACCTGGGTAACGGTGGCACGGTGGATTTTTGCGAAGAGGAACTTGCGGGTCATGGCGGTGTGGAATCCTATGAGCTCAAGCTGGACTGAATGGTTGCAATGATGGTTTGGATCGCTTTGAAGGCCGGGGAGTCAATCGCTTGGCCAATGAGTGGTGTCCCGTTGTCTCCCGATTGCATGAGATCCGGATCGATGGGAATGCGTCCGAGAAAAGGAATGTCGCCTTCTTTGGCGAGTTGTTCGCCTCCGCCGCTTCCAAATAGTGAAAGGGTTTTTGCGCAATGCGGGCATACCAACCCACTCATGTTTTCGATGACGCCGATGATGGGGAGTTGGATGACCTTGCAGAATGAGATGCTCCGGCGAACGTCCGCAACCGCTACTTGTTGGGGGGTGGTGACAAGGATCGCGTGACTTCCGCTCCCGAGCATTTGGGCAACTGAGAGGGGTTCGTCCCCGGTTCCAGGAGGGCAATCGACCACGAGGTAGTCCAGTTCCCCCCAGTCGACTTCATCCACAAACTGTTGGATCGCTTTGGTCTTCATGGGTCCTCTCCAGACAATCGCATCCGCATGGTCCGCCATCAGCATGCCGATGGATACGATCCCAAGGTTTGTCCCTGCCGGGAAGATACCTGATAATCTTTTTCCCATTCGTTGGTATCAAGTCTT
>JAQVLM010000409.1 GCA_028704125.1 Opitutales bacterium | reverse complement strand
GCGATCCAGCGCCTCTTTGCAGACCGTAAGCCGATCGACATGATCGTTCTGACGGACTACCTGCGCTCGAATCAACTGTTGGACGCGGCCGGCGGGATTGTTTACCTCAGTCAGATCACGAACCGGATTGAATCGACGGTTCATGCGCGTTACTGGATCGATATTGTCCGGGACAAGCATGTCCTGCGACAGTTGAAGCGGACGGCTGAAACCATTGTGCGGGAGATTTGTGAGAGCCCTCCCAAGATTCAGGAATTCCTCGGGGACATTGAGGAGCGGATCTTCGCAATCGGAAATCAGATGATTTCCAACACCACCTCCCATATTGCCGGGGCGGTGGATCAGGCATCTTTGCTGATGGCTAAGATGATGCGTCGGGAAAACACCGAGGGCATCATGTCGGGATTCAAGGATCTGGATGGGATGACCTATGGTTTGCATCCACAGGAAATGATCGTTTTGGCGGCCCGGCCCTCGGTCGGAAAAACCAGTTTGGCAATGAACATCGCGGAGAATATCTCCTGTGGAGTCCCTGCAAATGGTGGCCGCAAGATGGGATCCCTGATTTTCAGCCTTGAAATGGGTGCGGAGCAATTGGCGATGCGTCTGCTCTGCTGCCGCGCCCGGGTGGATATGAAGCGGGTCAGGGAAGGGTTTACCAGCAAGGAGGAGCAAACCGCTCTGATGACAGCTGCGGAGGAATTGAAAAAAGCCCCGATCTGGATCGATGACAGTGGTTCCACGAAGATTACCGAACTCCGGGCAAAGGCGCGCCGGATTTGCCAGAAGAACAACATCAGCCTGATCGTGGTGGACTACCTCCAATTGATCGGTGGCGATGGAAGCGTATCGCGCGAAAACCAGATTGCGGATATCTCCCGTCAGATGAAAGCCATGGCGAAGGAGCTCAAGGTCCCGGTGATTGTGTTGAGTCAGTTGAACCGCGAATCGGAAAAGGAGCGACGTGATCCCCGGCTTTCGGATTTGCGCGAGTCGGGATCCATCGAGCAGGATGCGGACGTTGTGCTGATGCTGACACGACCGCGGGAAAAGGGATCGGATCGGGACGACGACGATGGCGAGATCGTGCTCCCCTCGGATGTCGAGCGGATCAAGCTGATCATTGCGAAGCAGAGAAACGGTCCGGTCGGAATTGTTGATTTGATGTTCCAGCGGCGATACACCCGTTATGAAAATGCGCTCCGTGGAGAAGACGGAATGAACACCATCTAGGAATGCAGGTCTGATAAATTGAATGCCAACTGATAATTTTGTTTACTCATCCGACTGTTTGCACATGTTGCACCCTAAGCAATTGTACACCATGAGAGCCCCGTTTGTCCGAATTTTCATCCTTTGCCTTAGCCTGATCTGCACCTCTGCGATCGGTTTGCTTGAAGGGCAGGATATGGAGCGGACCCAGAGCATTGAAGCGGTCGAGGTACGCTTCGACGGATTCAAGAACATCAGTGAGCAGTATGTGCGCGGAAACATCAGTGTACAGGCGGGTGATGTTTACGAGCAGGCGAAGATCGATGAATCGGTCCGCAGCCTATACCGGACGGGTTTGTTCGAGTTTATTGACGTGAAGATCGAAGGTCGCGAATCTCCGGCCGTTCGCGTGGAGTTTGTGATTCGGCCGAAGTATCGGGTGGAGCAGATCCGCTTTGAGGGCAATGAGGAAGCCAGCGACCGCAGGTTGGAGCGGGAGGTGAATGTGCGGCGCGGTATGTTCATCGACGAGTTCAACCTCAAGTCAAACGCCGATAAACTGATTGAGTACTACCTGAAACGCGGTTTTTCGGATATCAAGATCACCCACAGTGTTGCGCGGAACGAAAAATCGGGGATGGGAGTGGTCACTTTCCATGTCGACGAGGGGACCAAGATCAAAATCGATGACATCGTTTTCGAAGGAAACCAGGCTTTCAAATCCCGGAAACTGCGTGGCCTCATGGATACCAAACGCCATGGAATGTTCTCCTGGCTAACCGGTGGCGGCAAGTTCGAGAAAGACAAGTTCCGTGAGAGTATCGACAAGCTTTTGGCGCATTACCGTGAAAACGGATTTCTGGATGTCGTGATCAATGAGGAGGATGTCCGCATTGAGTATCCCGAAGAACGCCGGATGCAGATCGTCATTCCGGTTTCAGAGGGCAAGCAGTATAGTCTCGGCGGATTGAGTGTTCAGGGGAACACGGTTTACACGGATTTTGAGTTGCTGCGTCTGGTTCGGTTGGTGCCGGATTCGGTGTTCTCACCGGAGAAAGTGGATGAAGCCGCGAGCGATCTTCAGAAGTATTACGGATCGCAGGGATACTTGGATACCTACGTGAGAGCGGAGCGTGTTCCGAATATGAGCACCGGGAAGATCGATATCCTTTTCCGGGTTAATGAGTCCGATAAGATTTACGTTGAGAACATCAATATTCAGGGAAACACGACGACCAAAACGATCGTGATCCTTCGCGAAATGGCGCTCGCGCCAGGCGAAATATTTGACATGATCCGGATGGAGAACAGCAAGCTGCGACTGGAGAATACCCGGTATTTCGAGTTTGTTAACCTGACACCGGAAGAGACCAATATTCCGGGGCGCCGCAATTTGCGGGTAACGGTTAAAGAAGGACGGACCGGTAATTTCTCTTTTGGAGCCGGGTTCAGCTCCCTTGAGCAGGCTTCATTCTTCACCGAAATCTCGATGGGTAATTTTGACTTGTTCAACTGGAGAAGCTTTTTCCAGGGAGATGGACAGAAGTTCCGCCTCAGGCTTTCGGTGGGTTCCCGCCGGAATGAGGCGGTTTTGGATTTTCAGGAACCCTGGTTGTTTGAAAAACGACTCGCGTTGGGTGTCCAGTTGTTCCGGGAAGAGACCGACAACCTGATTTCCGAATACGACATTCAGCGGACGGGTTTCAGTGTCTCGTTGCGTCAACGTTTGTTTGAGCTTGTGGAAGGCATCTATGCCTACCGTTGGGAGAATATTCAGTATAGCAATGTTTCTTCATCCCTGACTGAGGCCTACGGAAGAAACATGTTTGGGGACCGGGATGCATCGCGGTTCAGTTTCACGCTTTTGCGGGATACCCGCAACCGCATGGTGTTCACCTCCAGAGGAAGCCGCGTTTCCTGGATGAATCAGGTGTCGGGAACAGTATTCGGTGGCGATGTGGATGCATGGAATTCGGAACTCAGAATGGCCCAGTTCATTCCGACCTTCAGTACCTTGAATCAATCCCTGGCGATTCTGGGGCGCGTTGGCACCGTAATGCCGCTCGAGGATGCCCGCTACGTCTACGCATCCGACCGCTACTACCTCGGAGGACCCGAGGATCTCCGCGGTTTCGAATACCGTGAAGTTGGTCCCAAAACCTCTAACGGTGTAACGACCGGTGGGAATACCTACGGGTTCCTCTCCTTGGAATACCAATTCCAGTTGTCGGAGCAGTTCCAGTTTGTGACTTTCTATGATTGGGGCTTTCTCAACCCCGAAG
>JAQVLM010000408.1 GCA_028704125.1 Opitutales bacterium | reverse complement strand
GATGAATCAGATTGGCATCGTTGCGCGCGGATTGTTTGGCGAGGCATCGGATCCCTCCGGCAGCGTGTTCCAGATTTCGAACCAGCAGACCCTTGGGGAGTCGGAAACCGTCATCATCCGGCGCATTGAGGATGTGATCCGCGTGGTAATTTCCCACGAGTGGAAGGCGCGTATCCGCTTGTTCCAGGGGAATGCGGTGAAGATGTTTGACCGGATCGGGCGCGCCTATGGCATCTTGCGTGGCGGCCACCTGATCTCCTCCAGTGAGGCGATGAACCTGTTGTCGATGATGCGGCTGGCGAGCGATGTGCACATGCTTCCGGTGGAAGTGCGCGATTCGGTGGACCGGCTGATCATGGAGATGCAGCCGGCTCATCTGCAGATCGGCAGTGGAAAGTCCCTTGCCCCGGGAGAGCGGGATGAAATGCGGGCAGACTTGATGCGCCGGACCTTTACGGAAATCCCGCATCCGGATCCGGCAAAGCTGAGTTTTGCGGATTCCGGTGTGGATGCCGGGATATCGGCTGATGATGTGAAACCGGATGAGGGGTGATGGAAAACCATATATGGATAAGTATCTTCGTGGATCCGGATTGGAATGTTATCGTTCCAAGGCCCCGTTAACTTGAATAATCGAAAAACCTTTCTAAGAATTGCGACATGGAACCGATGAATAACTTCACCCCCCGCGCACAGCAGGTGCTGGCGCTTGCCCGCAAGGAGGCAGACCGTTTTCACCACAACTACGTGGGGACGGAACATCTGCTGCTCGGTTTGATCAATTTGGGTCAGGGGGTCGCGGTCAACGTGCTCCAGCGCCTCGGATTGGGTTTGGACATGGTGCGCGATGCAGTGGAGAAGCAGGTACCGAAGGGGCCGGAGACCAAACCATCCGGAAACATTCCCTATACTCCCAGGGTGAAAAAGGTTCTGGCTTTGGCCGGAAAGGAAGCGAAGGCGCTCAATCACAGTTACGTGGGTACGGAGCACATTCTGCTTGGATTGCTGCGTGAGGGGGAAGGCGTGGCCGCACGGGTGTTGCGCACGTTGGATGTCGATGTGGAGCGTTGCCGGAATGAGATTCTGGCAGAGTTGGATCCGAATTTCTCGCCTGAGGCCGATCCATCGGTTCAGGGTGGCGAGGCGGCTCCCAGCAGTGTTGGGGGTCCGGGAGAGGACAAACGGGACGTCAAGACACCCGCATTGAAAGCTTTTGGACGGGATCTGACCGAGATGGCGCGTCGAAATGAGCTCGATCCGGTGGTGGGTCGTGAGCCGGAAATCAAGCGGGTCATCCAGATCCTTTGCCGGCGCACCAAAAACAATCCGGTGCTCATCGGAGAAGCGGGAGTGGGTAAAACCGCGATCGTGGAGGGCCTTGCCCAGGAAATCGCATCGGGCAATGTCCCCGAGATCATTCTCGATAAGAAAGTGGTGACGCTTGACCTCGCCATGATGGTGGCTGGTACGAAATACCGCGGACAGTTTGAAGAGCGCATAAAGGCGGTTATGGAGGAGATCAAGCGTTCGAAGAACGTGATCCTCTTCATTGACGAGCTTCACACGATTGTGGGTGCCGGGGCCGCTGAGGGCGCGATGGATGCCTCCAATATTTTCAAACCGGCGCTGAGCCGTGGAGAGTTGCAGTGCATTGGCGCGACCACGCTTTCGGAATATCGCAAGCACATCGAAAAGGACAGCGCCCTGGATCGCCGTTTCCAGTCGGTCAAGGTGGAAGCACCTTCGGTTGCCAACACGGTGGAGATCCTCAAGGGAATCCGCCGCAAATACGAGGAACACCACAAGGTGGAGTTCACCGACATCGCTTTGTCTGCCGCGGCCCGCCTGTCCGACCGTTACATCACCGGACGCTTCCTTCCGGACAAGGCTATTGACGTGCTCGACGAAAGCGGGTCCCGTGCCCGTATTGAGTCGCTGAGCCGTCCTCCCGAACTCGAAACCCTCACCTCCGACATCGAAAAGGTGTGTGCGAAAAAAGAGGAGGCCATCAGTCGCCAGCGTTTTGAAGAGGCGGCGGAGTTTCGCGATGAGGAAAAGCGTTTGCTGGCCCGCAAGGAAACCATGCTCGAGGAATGGAAGAAGAGCCGCGAAGAGAAGAAGATCATTGTGGACGAGGATGAGATCCTTCAGGTTGTGTCCGATTGGACGGGCGTTCCCTTGAAGCGGATGGGGCAGAAGGAGAGTGAAAAGCTGCTCGAACTCGAGAAGGAGCTTCAGAAGGTGGTGGTCGGGCAGAACCCGGCTACGGAAGTCATTGCCAAGGCACTCAGACGCTCACGTGCGGATCTCAAAGATCCCCGGCGTCCGATTGGATCCTTTTTGTTCCTCGGCCCGACGGGTGTGGGCAAGACGCACCTGGCTAAAATGCTGGCCGAATATATGTTCGGAGACCGTGATGCGATCATCCAGATCGACATGTCCGAGTACATGGAAAAGTTTTCGGTCTCGCGTTTGATCGGATCGCCTCCCGGATACGTTGGTTACGAGGAAGGGGGTCAGTTGACCGAAGCGGTGCGCCGCAAGGCCTATTCTGTGGTGTTGCTCGATGAAATCGAAAAGGCACACCCGGATGTCGTGCAGTTGCTCCTGCAGGTATTGGAAGATGGACGTTTGACCGACAGCCTCGGGCGTCGGGTGGACTTCCGCAACACGATCCTGATCATGACTTCGAACATCGGGGCGCACCTGATCCAGCGGAACAGCTTCATGGGATTTGTACCGGACGGGTCGGATTCCATGGAATTCGAAAAGGTCCGTGAAAAGATTCTTGAGGAGACCAAGCGGGTCTTCAAACCGGAGTTCTTGAACCGTTTGAGTGAACTCGTGATCTTCCATTCGCTCAACCGCAGCCACATGAGTGAGATTGTCGAGTTGGAACTCCAGGTTGTGGCAAAGCGTCTTGAACAGCGCGAGATCAAGCTGGAAATCACCGAGCAGGCCAAGGCATTTCTGGTGGACAAGGGATACGACGAAAAATACGGCGCCCGGCCCTTGCGTCGTGCCGTCGAGCGCTACGTCGAGGATGCGCTTGCGGAATCCCTGTTGCGGGGAGAGATCAAATCCGGTGAACCGATTCTTGTGGATCTCAAGCCGGAGGGCAACGAGCTCCTCTTCCGCCAGAAAACCGCTCCATCGGTGGTTTGAGAAACGCCTGGGAAGGGCACCGAGACCGCAGACAAAGACGGAACGCTTACGCGTCCCGCTACGTAAAGAGGCGCCCCCGGATCCTTCCCGTAGCGGAATACGTGAGTATTCCGAAGCAGCGCGATCCTCAGGTGACGCGCGGGAATAGAACCGAGACGGCAGACGAAGACGGAACGCTTACGCGTCCCGCTACATGAAGAGGCGTAGCGGGTGTCTCCCGTAGCGGAATGCGTGAGCATTCCGAAGCTGCGTGATCCTGAGGTAACGCGTGGGGATGGAACCGGGACCGCAGACGAAGACGGAACGCTTACGCGTCCCGCTACGTAAAGAGGCG
>JAQVLM010000407.1 GCA_028704125.1 Opitutales bacterium | reverse complement strand
ATATGGCAATCGTTATCGCGAACTGCTGATACATGACCCCGGAAAGCCCTTCGATGAAGGCAACAGAAACGAAAACCGCACACAGCACCAGCACGATCGCGACGACCGGAGAGGTCACTTCTTTCATGGATTCGATCGCCGCTTCCTTCGAGCTGATTTTCCTTTCCCGCATGATGCGCTCGGTGTTTTCGAGCACCACGATCGCATCGTCCACTACGATCCCGATGGCCAGAATCAGTCCGAAAAGGGTCATCATGTTGATGGTGAACCCGAGCATGGCCATTCCGGCGAAGGTCCCGATGATCGAGATCGGAACCGCAATCATGGGAATGATGGTTGCGCGGACGCTTCCAAGGAAGATGAATACCACGCACAGCACCAGGATAAGGGCTTCTACAAAGGTATGAACCACTTCGCTGATCGCCACTTCCACGAATCGGGCGGTGTCAAAAGGAATCTTGAATGCGATCCCAGCTGGAAGGTCCTTTTCCAAACGCGCGATGGTCTCGCGGACCGCCTTGGCGGTCTCGACCGCGTTTGCACCCGGCTGCATGAAGATTGCCATGTTCGCAGATGGCATCCCATTCATGGTGCCGGACATCCCGTAGCCTTGGGCTCCCAGTTCGACCCGGGCCACGTCCGAAATCCTCAGAATGGCTCCTTTATCATCGCTGCGGATGATGATGTCCCCGAATTCCTTTGGGCTGACGAGTCGTCCCTTCGTGCTGATGTTATAGGTGAAGGCGTGCTTTCCCTGCGAAGGCTCGGATGCAATCGTGCCGGTTGCGAACTGGGCGTTTTGCTCGCGAATGGCTGCGGCGATGTCCGCTGTGTTCAACTCGTAGCGGGCGAGCTTGTCCGGATCGAACCATACGCGGATGGAGTAGTCGGAGTTCCCGAAGATCATCGCATCTCCAACGCCCGGGGTGCGCTTCATCTCGTCGATGACGTTCAGGATGCCGTAGTTCGCGAGAAAGGTCGTGTCGTATTGGCTGCCCGGCGAGTAAATGGAGGTCATGCACAGAATGGAAGACGAACGTTTGGTGACGGATACTCCAAGGTTGCGGACTTCCTGTGGCAGTTTTGCCAACGCGGTCTGGACTCGGTTGTTCACATTGATGGTGTTCTGGTCCGGATCGGAGCCCACCTCAAATGCGACACTGAGGGTCATGGTTCCGGCGTTGGACGCCGTGGATGTCATGTAGAGCATCCCATCCACTCCGTTGATGACTTGCTCCAGCGGTGAGGACACGGTGGAGGCAACCACGTCAGCGGTCGCTCCCGGATACACCGCGCTCACGTTGACTTCAGGCGGCAGGATATCCGGATACTGGGCCACGGGAAGGGTCATCATTGAAATCGTTCCGAAAAGGACGATCACAATGGAAAGAACCGATGCGAACACCGGTCGTTCAATGAAAAATTTCGAAAACATGGTCTGGGAGACTTTCTGGCGGTTGAATTTCCGGGTTCAGTCTTCGATCGGCGCAGTTGATTCTGCTGCTGATGCCTCGATTTGAGGCGCTTCATCTTCCTCGGCTTGCGGCGTTTTGGCAGGGGCGGAATAGGCATGGGCTTCAGCTCCCTTTTCGATGGCTTTGACCTGCATACCGGGCCGCAGACGGATAAGGGATGTGAAGATCACCCTATCCCCCTCGTTCAAACCGGATTTGATGAGTTGCCCCGATTCCAACACGGGGCCGAGCACGACCGGCCGCGGCTGGATGGCGTTGTTTTCATCGACCACGTAGACCATCGCTCCCATGGCGGTCATCAATACCGCCTGCTCCGGGATTACGGTCATCGGAGGCAGCAAAAGGTTTTCAAAGGATACACGAATGAACTGTCCCGGCAGCAGGACTCCGTCCGGATTCGCGAAGTCAGCCCGCACGCGGACCCCTCCGGTTTTGGGGTCGACTCCGGAATCGATAAACGACAAATCACCCTTGAGCGGGTAGGGTTGACCGTTGCGAAGCGTCAGGACAAGCGCGCTTTTCTCCTGAACTGCGTTGGACTTGAGGATGTCGAGCGCGGGATCTCCTTCGGGAATGGAGAAGCGAATATGCAGCGGATCCAGTTGCGTGACAGTGGTGAGGATGTTGGATGATGACACTAAGCTGCCTTCGTTGAGGGTTTCGAGTGTCGTGGCCCCGCGGATAGGCGAGGTCACCCTAGTGTATTCCAGGTTCAGTTCAGCTTGTTTGAGCGAAGCCTCAGCTGCCATGCGCCCGGCCTGTGCGAGCTCGAAGGCGGAGAGAGCGTCATCCCGTTGTTTCTCGCTGACCGCTTCGGTGGAAAAGAGGCGCATCACCCGATCCTTCTCGCGTTGAGCTTGTCTTTCCTGCGCGAGGGCGCGTTCACAGTCCGCTTTTGCCCGGTCTACCGCGAGCTCGTATGGAACCGGATCAATCCGGAATAGCTCGTCCCCCGCGTCCACGCGGTCACCTTCCACGTATGAACGCGAAATCAGGATGCCTGATACTCTCGGCCGGATCTCCACGCTGCGTGGGCTTTCCACTCGAGCGGGATAGCTGTGCTCCCATGGCATGGCTTGCAGCGAAACCTGCACCACCTCCACCTCAGGGATTGGCATCGCACGGGTTGGTTCTGCCGAAGCCTTTTTGCTTTTGCATCCGCTGGTCATCACAACACCGGCGATCAGCAGGAGAATGCCTGGAATAAAGTGCTTGCTTTTCATAGATACATTCATGTATGTATTGAAATCTACAAACCACTCAGGACGTGTGGTCAAGTGGATTCGATGGATTGTTTGATAAATATACACTGTTCTTACCAAAATGATGGCCAGACGAACAAAAGATGAGGCGGATGCCACCCGGGAAAAGATCGTGGATGCCGCGATCCGGCTCTTTCTGCGGCAGGGAGTTTCGTCGACCACACTTGAAGGGATTGCGGCTGAGGCTGGGT
This sequence comes from Opitutales bacterium, assembly GCA_028704125.1. GTDB lineage: Bacteria > Verrucomicrobiota > Verrucomicrobiia > Opitutales > JAFGAQ01 > JAFGAQ01. The sequence goes on along the minus strand of JAQVLM010000407.1, from coordinate 576 downwards.
TCACCCGGGGAGCGGTATACCATCATTTTGCGAACAAGCATGCGCTGTTGATCGAGCTGTGGAACATGGTCAAACCGCCGACCGAAGGGATATCTGAGGAATTGGAGGCCGCATCTCACAGAGGAGGAGATCCCTTGGGCACGATGGAGAAGCGGATCGGAAATGCCTTGAAACAGGTTTTGTCGGACCCGCGGACGAGTGCGATCCACACGGTTTTCATGCACAACTGCGAGTTTGTGGAAAAAATCAACCCGATGGTAGTCGGTGAGATGCGTCATCTGGTATCGGCCCGCGACCTGATTGCCAAAGGATTCGGAATGGCGAAAGATGCCGGCCAGATCCGCCATGAACTCGATGTGGCTGAATTGGCCTCCGCGCTCATGTGCTACTGCTATGGCTTGCTCGCCATGGTTCTGCGCAACCGGATCATGTCGGATCAAACGATCTCCTGTGACATCGATCAGGCATTGAGCGTATTTTTTAGTGGTATCCGTAACCCGAAGCTCCTGCAGTAAGAAACGCTGAGGCGTTGGGTTTTCCGTCTCATTTTCCTCTGGGCGCTGAAGGCGCACACCT
>JAQVLM010000406.1 GCA_028704125.1 Opitutales bacterium | reverse complement strand
TGACTTCCGTTTCATCGTCCGCAAACGCCCAGCCGCGGTCAACCGCATGCTCGCCTTGATCAAAGATTGTGCAGCCCATCCGGAAAGCGGAAAAGGAGCCCCACAACATTTGCCCCATCTCCCCGGCAACGTCTGGACCCGGAAACTCACCCTCGAGCACCGCTTGGTCTACCGCGTGGCACCGGAAGGAATCCACCTGCTCCAGATCCGCTACCACTATTAACGGGATCTCCTTCCCGCCCCAAGGTAGGGCGAACCGTCCCGGTGAGCCGCTCTCATTCCCTCTGCGTCTCCGCGGCTTTGCGCGAGTATATCTTCCTCCTCATCCTGTTCATCCCATCGAAAAATCTCAAACTCTCGCCCTGCTTCGCCTCAAGGCGCCATGCTCACAAAGAAATCCATCATCCCATCCTTCGTGCTTTGTGCCTTCGTGAGAAAACCTCTTCTTTTTCAATCCTGTAGATCCCATCCCAGGTGGAGGTCTTCATTATATGCGGGTGGAAGCGATCTCTTCTGCTTCAACAATCATGGGGTGATAATCAATCGTCGTAGTGTCCTTTGGCCTGCGCTATGATTATGCCATCCCCTTCAACCCGATAGATGAGCCTATGCTCTTTGTCGATCCGCTTTGACCACCACCCAGCGAGTTCACCTTTCAAAGCCTCGGGTTTTCCCGCACCTCCGAACGGATCCCGTTGGGTTTCCTCAATCAAGCGGAGTAACCTCTTGGCAACCTTGGGGTTCATTTGAACCCAATACTGCAGGTCCTCGAACGCCCGCTCCCTAAATTCCAAGCGCACGCTTCAAATCCTCCATCGTTTCGAATACCAGGTGTTCTGGTGTTTTGGAGCTGATGGCTTCACGAAGCCGTTTGGCGTTCTTCGGTGATCCCAGCAGTCGAGCGGTCGTGTCCGCAGGCTCCTGTTGCGCTGCACTCGACGGCGTAAGGGTTTTCGAAAGAATATACTCCTTGATCGTCATACCAGCAAAGGAAGCGAGAGTCTTTATCTGCCGATGCTGTTCAGGTTCGATCTCAATGGTAAGCCTGTTCATACCCAAAAAATTACCAAAACCACCAATCTTGTCAACCCGCGGACGCATTGTGAGCTCTGAGCGCTTTGTGGTGAAGGCCCTCTTTTTTCTTATACCACCTGCCGGTCAAAAGACACAAACCGATGACAACTCGAATGTCGGAAAGCTCACACTTTCCGCTACCGAGGATATGGGAGAATCGAGGGTCGGAACACTCACGTGTCCCGCTACGGGGATGATGACTCAAGTCAATCTTCCTTGGGGTCCCCTTATGTCATTTTCTTCTTTAATCCGGTAAATCCTGTAAATCCCTTCCATATGCCCTCTTCGGGAGTGGGTGGCTTCAGCCATCCTCTATTACCCTGCCCTCCCAGCCGTTCAATCGCCTGCGGATGAGCGGGGACGCTCATCCCTACCCGAAACAGCACTCCCCATTGTAGCGGGAGCATTCCTGCTCGCGGCCCCTCTTCATCTTCCCATCCACAGGACAAGAACGATCCTCATCCCTCTGTGATTTCTGTGATCTCTGTGGCAAGAACCCATTGTCCAACCCAACGTCCCACTCATGGAATCCCCTCACGCTGGTAGGGCGAACCGTCCCGGTGAGCCGCTCCCATTCCCTCTACATCTCCGGATCTCTGCGCGAAAATCTCTTCCCTTTTACATCTCGACTACCGATCTGGGCATCCTGGTCCGCGCAGCGGATCTTTCTGATCCCAATGGGCAAAGGTTGTAGAAGAAGCTTGAATCACTATTTGATCGCTACCATGCTCATAAATGATGAAGTTGCATTCTACACGGCCATCCCGTAGGGTCATCTGACCGAAAGGGCAAAAGGAGTAATTTGCACGGATGAGTCCGACAGTTTTTCACTACAAGCAATACCGTTTCTTTTTCTTTTCACGTGAGGAACCCCGCCGCCACATCCATGTCCGATCACCCGATGGCGAAGCGAAATTCTGGTTGGAACCGGAAGTCGAACTGGCGAAGAATCATGGATTTTCACAGAAAGAGTTGAAAGAACTCGCGAACATCGTGAAGGAAGCATCAGATGAAATCTGCAAGCATTGGAACAAACACTTCCGGACCTGAGGTCACGGATATCTCTCCATTCGGACTCTGGATTCTATATCGGGCGAAGGAGTATTTTCTGTCATTTTCAGAATTTCCGTGGTTTCAGAACGCTTCGGTCCAGATGGTCTTTAACGTAAGAGAGGAAGGTCCCGAACACCTCCGATGGCCCGATCTTGATGTGGACCTCTCGCTCGATTCAATCAAATGCCCAAGCGATTTCCCAATGGTATACGAGGCATCTGGAACCTACCGCCAATCGACCCCTTCCGCTGAGTAAGGGTCAATCCATCGCTTCACCTGCTCCAATCTTTTGGTCTTCTTCAGTTCAGGCGACAGCTTTCCTGACATAGGGGGCCCCTTCGTGATTTTCGCGTACTCCGTGGTAAAAATTCTTCAATCCCTCTTCCTTGGCAGCTTTGCGTCTTGAGTGCAGATCCGGCTTGCCGGATCAAACGGGCGTAAGACAAATCTTCTTTAATCCTGTAAACCCTGTCCAAAAGAGAAGAGGAACAGACAGGATGAACAGGATAACAGGATGATTTGGAACATCGCTCGCAAAACTCGCTAAAAGCCCTTCGGGCCACATACGTTTTGCTGGCGAAAAACAATAGATCAAGAATTCTAATCTTCCGGAGGGGGTGGCTTCAGCCATCGTCTGTTACCCTGCCCTCCCAGCCGGTCAATCGCTTGCGGATGAGCGGGGACGCTCATCCCTACCCACAACAGCACTCCCCATTGTAGCGGGAGCATCCCTGCTCGCGCCCTTCTTCCCCTTATTTCAAATTCCAAGCTGTGGAGTTTCCGGAACCCCAAAGCAATTTACAGAAAAGAGGATAAACAGAACGATTCCCTCGCTGTTCTTTGCTTACCTTCTTTACCGGTGCCCGATCTTGACTTGAGATACCGCCTCAATAGGTTACGCAATATGCAAATGGTCGATGGAATTACTGTGGATCCCAACGTAATGGGAGGCAAGCCATGCATACGGGGCACCCGGGTTACTGTGGGAACCATTGTGGGTCAGCTTGGTTCGGGAGTCACCAGGGAGCGGCTTCTTGAAATGTATCCTTACTTGACGTCCGGGCAAATCGACGACTGCTTACGCTTCGCTGCATGGCGATCTCAGGAGGAGGAGATTGTATTTGTCGAAAAAAGCGCCTGAATGAGAATCGTGATCGACATGAACCTGTCTCCCGAATGGGAACTGGTTTTTCGAGACAGCCATGAGGCCCTCCATTGGTCAAAACTGGGAGCTTTTGACGCTCCGGATATCGACATTCTTCGTTACGCTAAATCAACAGGAACAGTCATTCTCACCAATGACACCGATTTTGGCTCCATTCTCGCGGCAACCCAATTCCAGAGTCCAAGCGTTTTTCTGATTCGCTCTATGGTCCT
>JAQVLM010000405.1 GCA_028704125.1 Opitutales bacterium | reverse complement strand
TAATGGGCACTAGGCCAGGCGGAAGGCTAGGTTTTGACGCTTGCACACTTACAGTAGATCCCCTTCGCTCCAGGCTCGTTAGGCCCTTCCTCGCTACTATGGGATCATCCGATTCCCGCACGGGCGTTGCCACCCAACGCGGGCCTCTCAGGTTCCTCGACTTCTCTTTCCCTACGCGCTGTCTCCAGTCACCTCGGGGAGCCCAATGATTGCACACAGGTGTCGCTTCATCATCGGTTGCAGGCTTCACCCTATCAGACAGGATGGCCACTCCCATGTAGTGTAACGAGGCCGTACCGAGCGAAGCGACAGCCTGCCATCGAGTTCACTTGCGTTACGGCTCGCAGGTTCGCCGCACCGGGCTTCGGCTTGGGGATTACTCCTTTCACCGCCAGCTTGGCTACATGTTGGACACCTATTTACCATGTTGATTACTTTTCATATCAATAGAGAAGTCAGGCTTACCCTGACGCACCTGATGCACACTGATGGGAAGATATCCAACACACTCCATATCAGTGTACATCATCCCCATCAGTGGTTGACACATTCTCATCCACAGATTCCTCAGATTTCCACAGATTGAAGATCCCCATCTCCACCCTTCGTGTCCTCCGCGCGCTTCGTGGTGAAGATTCTTGAATTCTCCCTTCCTTGGCGGCTTTGCGGCTTGAGTGCAGACGCTGCATGCAGCGTCAAACGGGCGTGAGACAATTCTTCTTCTTATTCAATCCTGTAGATCCTGAAATGCCCTTAGTTTTGTGGATGCGTCTGGAGTGGGATCCGGCCGACCCGGGAGAATCTCGGCGTTGAATGCACCGATCCGGAAGCGCACTTCAGATCCAACTGGGGGAACCGGGCATGCTCCACCCGGGATGACCAGTCTCAAGGTATTGTTCCCGCTCCGGATACAGAAACTCGTTGAAAACCCGGATGGCACAGCCTCAAGAACCGTTCCCGTGAAGGTATTGGTATCGCCACATAGAATGGAAACCGGAGACCCGTCGGCAACGACTGCCCCCGCTTCGATCGCAAGGGTCCGGCCCGTGAGAACAAGGCAATCGACAGGGTTGTGCGTGACAAGAATCATGGTGCAGCCGGATGCAGTCAGGAAGTCCCTCAATAGACTTCGCATGGTATGAACCGAGTCCTGATCGAGCGCGGAAAAGGGCTCATCCAACAGAAGCAACCGGGGACGCCTCAAACAGGCCCGAATGATGGCAGCCCGTTGCATTTGCCCACCCGATAGCTTTGATACCGGGGTTTTCAACTGCCCGGGGAGTCCGGCTTCGTCTATCCACCCCATGGCTTCGGATGGACGGGCCGTCCCGGCCATACCGTACATCACATTGTCCAAGAGGCTCAGATTGGGAAACAGCGCATAATCCTGCGACACATAGCCCACGGATCGCCTTTGAAGCGCCAGATGCGACTTGGAATCCCAGTCATCCCAGATCGTGCCATCCGGAGTCACACTGAATCCCCTATCCGCATCCACAATGCCTGCGATAATCCGCAGGAAGGTGCTCTTTCCCGCGCCAGAGGATCCGACGACGGACAGGGTCGATCCTTGCGGCACCCGAACATCGGTGCGCAACACCAAATCGCCGGAACAGGATCGAAGCGCCTTCTCAAAGGCGAACCTGAATGAACCTGCAGCGTCTCCAGAGCGTTTTTTCATGCGCTAACGGTTTTCGCGCCTCGATCTCCAAAGGGAGTCTATTCCAGACACAATTCCCAACAAAACAACGGAGATCAAAACCAGGATCAATGAATAGACATGGGCCTCATCGTATCGGAAAGCCTCAACCTTATTGTATATCGAGATCGAAACCACCTCGGTGACTCCCGGCAGATTTCCTCCGATCATCATCACGATTCCGAACTCGCCCAGAGTCCGCGCAAAACAGAGTGCGAATCCCTGGACAATTGAACTCCTCATATTGGGCAGCAGCACCCGGATCAAAGTGTATCCTTCACTTCGGCCCAACAAAAAGGACTGCTCCCGCCAACAGGATGGCAAATCCTCAAATCCGGAGCGGACCGCCGATACCATGAAGGGCAGATTGAAGAGCACCGAAGCCAACAGGATTCCTTCGAAGGAGAATGCCACGTGGATGCCCCAACGGCTCGAAAGCCAACTCCCAATGGACGATTGCGGCCCAACCATCATCAGCAGATAGAATCCCGCGACAGTCGGAGGCAGAACCAGCGGCAGATTGGTGACCCACTCGACCAGATAACGCATTCGGGTCCGGGTGAAAGCGAGCCAATACCCCATTCCGATTCCGATTGGAACCAGGATCAATGCGGTTGCAAAGCCCAAGCGAACGCTGAGCAGAAATGGAACCCAATCAACCGATCTGAAAACATCAGGTGACATACGACAAACCATGCGAAGCGTGAATCCCACACAGGCATGAGCCACGCCCGGTATTGACCCGACAGACCGAGATGTCGCTCGACTTGATCAGAAGCTCCACCTTCTCTCCCGCTCCAAGCCCGAGTTCTTCGAGCGCTGCAGTCGTGATTAGGCTCTCCATCAAGCAGTGATCCGTCGCACACCTCACCAGCGATTGGATCCTTCCCTTTTCGATCTGCGTGATTATGGCAGGAACCCGGTTTCGAAGACTGAGCCGACCCCGCAGCAAAACAGACAAGCCGACATGTATCGGAGACACACTCAGTTCGACCTCGTCGCCCTCTTCCCATAGCCCCCCATCCGGCCTGACTGCCGGACACATGACCTGGAAGATCCCATCAAGCCATGACACGGTCAAAAACGCGAGTTCAGCATCCCGAGCCAGATCAACTACAGTACCGACGAACCTGTTCATATCACAATGTGGCTGGATGGTTGTAACCGTATGCCTCCAGAATATCCCGGGCGGTTTCGGAGAGCATGTAATTGAAGAATTGATCGGCCGACTCGTGTTCGCCAGGAGTCCCGTGCGTCAAGCAAACCATCGGGTGAACAATCTGGTCGATGGCCCCTTCAGGAAAGCGCAGAACGGTCACTTCCATGTTTCCAAGAACCTCATTGAGGGCGGATTGCCCCATCCATGCGGCATCCACCACTCCCGAAAGGAAATACTGTGTCGCCTGCCCCACGTTCTGTGTCATTACCAGCTTTGGCCGGACTGAATCGAGCATTCCGGCATCCTTCAGAATCGCCATGGCAAGCCTTCCATTTGGAGCGACTTCGGGATTCGGGAGCGCGATGCGGGCGATGCTCGGATCCAAAAGGCGATCCAGTTCCAATCCCATGGAATCCGGACCTTTGGCAACCAGAACCAGGTGTCCGACAGCACAATGGACTTGGGGCCCTCTGACTTTGCCTGACATGACAACCCGCTTGCAGGAATCCAGATCCGCCGTGATCAACAGATGAAACGGAGCACCCTGAATCACCTGTGTCGCCATTTTTCCAGATGATCCGTAACTGGCAAGAACATGACCAGAGACGCCCTGCTCCTCCTCATAGCGTTGAATGATCTCAACCATAGCC
>JAQVLM010000404.1 GCA_028704125.1 Opitutales bacterium | reverse complement strand
GATCCGATTTCTCCACTGTACAGTCCGGCTGTTGGGCCGGGCATGGCATTTGCCAAGCGTTTGATCGAGGCAAAGCCCGGCATCACGGTGGGTTTGGTTTCCACAGCGATGGGAGGCACAAAGATTTCCCAATGGGAAAGAGGATCCGCGCTCTACGAGAGCACGAAATGGCGGGCCAATGTCGCATCCGGGCAAGGCGTGATCAAGGGTATCCTTTGGCATCAGGGCGAGCATGATGCGATCTACGGAACAGATGCGACCGTCTATGGACAGAAGCTGCAGTTGTTGATCGACAACCTGAGGATGGATCTCGGAAACCCGGATCTTCCGTTCATCGTGGGTGGTTTTGCTCCTTCCATTCTTAAAAACAAGAACCACGTGTGGGCGGACACGGTCTGGAATCGTTTGAAGTGGGTTGGCGAAAACGTTCACATGGCTGCATATGTCCCAACCTATGAAGTGGATGAACTGGGGGATAACCTGCACTTCAATGCTTCAGGTCAGCGCCAAATGGGTATGCGCTACGCGAACGCCATGATGGCTCTTGATGGTACCTGGCTTTCGGCGATGCGTGGGATGCTGACAGAGCAGTCGGAGGATTTGGGCGATGGATGGAAATCCCATCCGATCTATGGGGTCTACTACGACAAAAATCTCTACCACGAAAGATTCCCGCTCATCAAACATGCCCAGCTCGGCTGGGTGAAGTTGAGCGTCAACGCCGACCAGATCGTGCAGTTGGAGTCCACCGACTATGGGCAGATCAATGTTTCTCGCGAGTCTTGGGCAGGTGGTTTTTACCTCCATCGTCAGGTGGAAGATCCAGAGTTGAGACCCTACCAAAGAGGGGATGAGTTCTATGTGAATGTTGCCGCCGATGAGGATGAACCCAGGAAGTTCTACAATCACACGATCAATGAGTGGGTTTCATCGATCGATGGTGCTCCCGAGTACAAGACGATTCTGGACTATTACCTGAGAGCGGAGCGTCAGTTCGGAAAGACACAGGAATTGGTTCTCCAGACGCAGATATCTGCAAATGAAGGCAATTGGAGTGCCACACGCAAGAATCTGATAGAAGCCGAGTTGAGCCATAATTTGACTGTTCTATATGGGGAGGAAGCTTGGCAAATCATCGGCGAGAGCAAAATCTCCCGTCAGGATGGCGATGTTTGGCGTGGGCGGGTGTTGGACCTTCTGAGCCGGATTACTCCAGTGTACAAAGTGGCTGAGCAGCGTTACATTGATTTGGTGTCTTCGGGAGCTCCCCAGCTTCCGCTGCCGCCTTCGGGAGAAGTGACGCCGGAGCCTAATCCGAATCCTGATCCGGATGTTGACCCGGAGGATCCGGAAGATCCAACGGTTGATCCGACCGTCGGCACCAGTTGGGACAACCCGATTGTGTTGGGCTCGAAATGCGCGCAGGATGTGTTCAGCTGGGATGAATCCATAGTGTTGGCTGAAGTCAGAACGGGTGAGGCGAGCATTTATCCGAGGCGCGAACGGGTGAGCTTTCCGAGTTCAAAGGCTACGGAATGGGAAGAAGTGGACATTGACCCGGGTGACAGGGTGAACAACGCGGTTGGTAACTTCTGGGTGGTTCAGAAGGTTGGCGAGAAGTACTACGCGACCTCGATGGATTATTTTCGCAAGAACAGTTTCTTCAACGATTGGGCCCCGGGAGTGTTCTCAGAACACCTTCCTCCCAATTCGAAGGATTCTGACGAGTTGAGCCCGATGTATTACGAGAAGGGCGAAACCTACGGCTTCATGGTGACCACGCTGGCACTGAATTCATTCAGGACGACGAATGAACGGTCGAACGTCGTGTTGTTCCAGATGCCCTGATCGACTTATGTGACTTGGGTTATATTTTCAGGCTGTCCTTTTCCGGACAGCCTTTTTTTTTGCCTTGAATCTGTGGTTTCTGGTGTATGCGTCGAGTGCTTTGTACAAACAAGTCTTTGACAATCGAAGCGGGATGGGTCATCGGGTTAACCATGGCTACTGACTGTGCTATGGAACCGCTTGTGATTGCAGGGAGGCCGTTCCCTTCCCGTTTGCTATTGGGAACGGGAAAGTTCCCATCCAATGAGCGGATGCGGGAAACGATTGAGGCGAGCGGAACCGGACTGGTTACGGTGGCGCTCAAGCGGGCGAGTCTGAGCGGGAAGGATCCTTATGCGGATATTCTCGAATTCATTGACCCGGCGAAGGTTCTGGTGCTTCCGAACACGGCGGGTGCGATGAATGCCAAAGAGGCGATCCGGATTGCGCGTCTGGCGGTGGCCGCCGATTTGCCGTCATGGGTCAAGCTTGAGATCCATCCGGATCCGAACTATCTGCTTCCGGATCCGATCGAGACCCTGAAAGCGGCAGAGATTTTGGTGAAGGAAGGTTTCACAGTGTTGCCCTATATCAATGCGGATCCGGTGCTGGCGTTGCGCTTGCAAGAGGCGGGATGCGCCACTGTGATGCCTCTGGGGTCGCCGATCGGCAGTAACCGCGGCATCGAGAATCGCGCTCAGATCGCCATCATCATCGAGCAGGCGAGGGTCCCGGTGGTTGTGGATGCGGGGCTTGGAATGCCAAGTCATGCGGCTGCAGCGATTGAAATGGGAGCGGACGCAGTGCTGGTCAACACGGCGATTGCGGTTGCGAAGGATCCCGTGAAGATGGCGCGAGCGTTCGCGTTGGCCGTGGAATCCGCTGAGCTCGCCCGGGCGGGTGGGGGTTCCGCTCCGGTTTCTTTGAAAGCGTCCCCAACCAGTCCATTGACGGCATTTGCAAACTGATGGTGCAATGAGTTATTCGCAGATGATTGACAGGGTTCCGGTGGAAGCGCTGCTAAAGGTCATGCAGCACGCGTCGCCGGATTCGGTGCAAGCGGTGTTGAGCCGTGGGAGAGCTGTGGATTTGGAGGACTTCGCGAGGTTGATATCCCCAGCGGCTGATGGTTCGCTGGAATGGCAGGCGTCCTTGGCGCATGACCTTACCGCAAAGCACTTCGGAAAGGTGATCCGGCTGTTCGCACCTCTTTACTTGAGCAATGAGTGCATCAATACCTGCAAATACTGTGGGTTTTCGATGCGCAACCGGATCCCCCGCATCACGCTTCCGGTGTCCCAGGTCGTGGATGAAACTCAAAAGCTTGCGCGGCAGGGATTCCGTTCGCTTCTTTTGGTTGCGGGCGAGCATCCCAGGCATGTGTCGAACGGATACGTGGAAGAATGCATCCGGGAATGCCTGGGGTTGATGCCGAGTATAGCGCTTGAAGTAGGGCCGATGGAAACGGAAGGGTACCTGCCCTTGGTTCAGGCCGGATGCGAAGGCCTGATTGTGTATCAGGAAACCTATCACCGTGAATGCTATCGTGGGTTGCATACGGCCGGTCCGAAGAAGAATTACGACTGGCGGGTGGATACCCCCGAACATGCTTACGATGCAGGTTTCCGGCGAATCGGGATCGGTGCGCTTCTCGGCTTGTATAACTGGCGGTATGAGGCCCTTATGCTGGCTGCCCATGC
>JAQVLM010000403.1 GCA_028704125.1 Opitutales bacterium | reverse complement strand
CTGCCTTTGGTCGCAACCAATGATTCCCACTACGTCCTGAAATCCGACTGGGAAGCCCATGATTCCCTGCTCTGCATCCAAACCGGAAGAGTGCTGACCGACACCAAACGGATGAAGTATCCCTGCAATGAGTTCTACGTAAAATCCAGGGAGGAAATGCTTTCGCTCTTTCCGGACCATCCGGATGCAATTGATAACACCCTGAGGTTGGCGGAACAGTGCGACCTCAAAATCCCGTTCAAGGCCAACCACTATCCGGTATTTGAACAAACCCGCGCATTTGAGATCAATACGGACGAAAAGGGATTCAACCGGGTGCTGGATGTGTATGAAAGCGTCAAGCGCAAGCTCGATCAGTCTAAGAATCCCGATGCGCCTGTGTTTACATTGTCAGACGAGGATCGGGCCAAGCACATGAAGAACGGAACCATTCTGTTCGATCTCTGCAAAAAGGGGCTCAAGGAACGGTATGGAGTAGACTACGATCACCCGGAGGATTACACCCTGAAGCCCGGACAGGATGACGATTTCGCCCGCAAGGTGTGCGAGAAAATGGAATATGAGCTGGCGATCATCACCGGCACTGGGTTCGTTGACTACTTCCTGATCGTATGGGACTACATCGACTGGGCACGCAAACACGGAATCTCGGTCGGACCGGGACGTGGGTCCGGGGCTGGCTGTCTCGTGGCATACGTGCTCCACATCACCGACATTGACCCCCTCCGCTTTGGTCTGCTCTTCGAGCGCATGCTCAATCTCGAACGCGTATCGCCGCCGGATTTCGACATCGACTTCTGCATTCGCCGAAGGGATGAGGTGGTAAACTACGTTCGCGAGAAATATGGGGCCGATCGTGTCGCCAACATCATCACCTTCAATTGCTTTGGTGCCAAAATTATCGTCAGGGACTTGGCCCGGGTGAACGATGTTCCCTTCGCCGAAGCCAATCGCATCGCCCGCATGGTGCCGGATGACCTCAATATTTCACTCAACGATGCGGTCGCCAAAAGCGAAGACCTGCAAAAGGAGGTCAAGATCAACCCGATCGCGAAAAAGATCATCGATCAGGGGCTGATCATTGAATCGATGGTTCGCAACACCGGAAAGCACGCATGCGGGATTATTATCGGAGACCAGCGCCTGACAAATCTGATTCCGGTGACCTTGCAGGACAGTGACCTCACCACCCAATACCCAAAGGGACCGGTCGAGGATCTGGGCCTGCTTAAAATGGACTTCCTCGGGCTGAAAAACCTCACGGTTATCTCTGATGCCGAGGAGAACATCCGCAAGGCCCGTGGAATCCAAGACTTCAGTATCGAAAAAGTTCCACTTGAAGATTCAAAAACCTTTGATCTGCTCAACAGCGGACGCACCACCGCCGTATTCCAGCTCGAATCCTCTGGGATGCAGGCCCTGTGCCGGCAGATTGCACTCTCCAGTTTCGAGGAAATCATCGCCTTGATCGCGCTTTACCGTCCAGGTCCGATGCAGTTCATTCCCCAGTTCATAGAGGGAAAGAAAAATCCGGCTTCGGTTCAGGTCCCCCACCCGCTCCTGAGCAATCTGGTTCAGGAAACCTACGGTGTGCTGGTCTATCAGGAGCAGGTCATGCAAGCGGCCCAGATCATCGCGGGATACTCGCTCGGGGACGCCGACATCCTCCGTCGGGCCATGGGGAAAAAGAAGCCCGAGGAAATGGCGGCTCAGAAAGAGGTGTTTGTGGAGGGTGCCAGAAAGAAACATGGCATGAGCCGCTCAACGGCACTGGAAATATTCTCGATCCTCGAACGCTTCGCGGCCTACGGATTCAACAAATCCCACTCCGCCGCGTATGCGATGGTGAGTTACCGCACCGCCTACCTCAAGGCCAACTACCCGGTCGAGTTCATGGCAGCCGTGCTATCCAACGACCTTGGAGATGCCAAAAAAGTCGCTCATTTCATTGGAGAATGCGAATCCATGGGCATTTCGGTCCTCGGTCCGGACGTGAATGTCTCCCGCAACAGTTTCACGCCAGTCTATGACGAAGCGCATCCGCAAGGAGCCATTCGGTTTGGGATGGCGGCGATCAAGGGGGTCGGCGACTCCGCGGCCGATGCGATCATCCGCGAACGCGAGAAGGATGGCCCATTCAAAAACTTCCGGGATTTCGCAAGCCGCATGGATGGGAAATCGGTCAACCGCAAGGTCATGGAGTGTCTCATCAAAACCGGTGGATTCGACTCCATGGGCGAATGCCGCGCCCAGTTACTTCTGTCTATCGAAGCCATCCTCAGCGAGGTAGCCTCCATTCAGAAAGACCGGATGGCAGGACAATCCTCGCTCTTTGATCTGTTCGACGACGGGGCATCCAATGGAGGATTCGGAGCTTCGGGTCCCATTTCAGGAAATGATGCGAACCCGGTCCCGGAATTGGATGATGAGACCCGGCTGAACTACGAAAAGGAACTGCTTGGGTTCTACCTGACGGGTCATCCGCTTCAGCGTTATGGCACCCTTCCCGACGCGCTCACCAACGTTCACAGTGATCGTCTCGTCTCCTTGCGCGACCGGTCCAGCTTCCGGATCATGGGCGTTCTCTCCAAGGTTGAAGTCAAGCTATCAAAAAAGGACAACCGCAAATGGGCGATTCTGCAAATCGGCACAACCCGTGAGCTTTTCGAAAACGTCAATGTTTACTCGGACGCCTTTGAAAAATACGCCCCTCTGCTCCAGGAAAATGCGGTCATTACCGTATCGGGGCAAGTGATGAACAAAGCCGGTGACGTCAGACTCAGCGTGCAGGAGGTGCGGAGCGCTGAGGATACGCTCTGTAATCTGGTGAAATCCGTGACCGTGGTTCTGGATGCCCGGCAACCCAACGATCAGGTGCTGCTGCAATTGCGCAACGAAATTGATGCATCCTGGGGAAGTGTCAAAATGGATATCGGATTCCAGGTATCGGAGGATACGGTTGTGCTGGGAGAAACCAGTACCGCACTGGGCTTCACTCCGAGCACACGCATGATCGCTTTCCTCCGGCAATCACCGGTGGTGGTAGCGGTGCGATTCCACACCCAGGACATCCCGAGTTACGAAAACAACCGCCGGTATCCGGGAAGCTGAAAAACAAAGAGACTCAGCCGGCCGCCTTTTTGGCATCCTTGACCACAGACTGCTGCCTTGCCTTGTCGTTGACTGCCAGATACTCATCAATCTGAGCCACGGCTTTGGCGAGGGTGGGCGTCACATATTTGAGCCCGCAGATGTAGAAGGTACCATTCGACTGCTGCGCGATCGTATAGCCCCGGTAGGTTTTGGTTTCACTGCTCATGCTGTTCTATGGTTTGCGGTAATGGTATTCTCCTATCTTCGACCAAAAACCGCGTCGATGAAGCAACAAAATATCTGTCGTCCAATTCCATACACAAAACCACAAGCGCTTGACCCGGTTTGCTCGAAAACCCGTTCCATAATTGCGCCTATCCCCCACCCCATTGCGGGATGCCTCGCTTTCGTCGTGTCCAGCATACCCCGCTCAAGGATTTCGAGGGAT
>JAQVLM010000402.1 GCA_028704125.1 Opitutales bacterium | reverse complement strand
GATGCCGCCCCCAAAGCGGTCCTGGCCGAGTAAGGTTTGCCGCTAGGAAAAACCGGTCAAGTTCTAAAACCTGGCAGGCTGAAGGATCATCGAATCCAGCATTCATTCGGCCCCGAAACGTGTCTATCCTCACGCAGGAACAACATGTATTCCAAGTTGTGCAGACGGGCGTCCCCTTATTTAAAAACACGTTGATTGACGAGGGTAATGAACAGAACTAGCCTCGCGTTGTCTATCCCTTCGCAACGACACATCTCTATGATCGATCCTCTTCATTTGATTCAATCCTACGGTATTGACGGACTCTGCGAGACGGCTGAGAACTATTATCGGTGTATGCCCGCATCCAGCAGGGCTTCCCTATTGGCGAAACCGTTCAATTCTCCTCATAACGCATCCACCTTAATGACGCGACTCGGTACTGTGCTATCTGGGTTGCGGATTGCACCGGGCATGACCGTTCTGGACTTCGGTTGTGGCTCCTGTTGGATCAGCCGAATTCTTGCGCAGATGGGATGTAAAGCGATCGCGCTCGATCCATCGCAAACCGCCTTGGACATCGGAAAAGAAATGTTCGAACGTCTTCCTCTGATTGGTCCCTACGCGATTACTCCCGATTTTGTCCACTTTGATGGTCGTCAGATTCCCCTCCTCGATCAGTCCGTCGATAGGGTAATATCGTTCGATGCCTTTCATCACGTCCCGAACCCGGAAGAAATCCTGATTGAGATCGCACGAATCATGAAACCCGGTGGGATATTTGGTATCTGCGAACCCATCGGGGCACATTCCGTCTCAGGATCTTCTCAGCACGAAATGGCCGTTTACAAGGTTCTTGAAAACGACCTTGATATCGACTGGATCTATCAGGTTCTTCGGGATCACGGATTTGATCAGGCCCGACTGAGGATGACTCATTCGGACGAGTTCTTCGTCAACCTTGAAGACCGTGGATTACTGTTCAAAAAGGAGCGGCGTTTTCACAGGAACCCACTAAAGGACGCTGTCTTCATTGACGCCGGCAATGTCATCAAGAACCTTGGAATCGTTCATTTCCACAAAGGATCGTTTAGGCCGGACAGCCGCTTCGAGGAAGGGCTTTCTGCTAATATACAAATCCCCCAGGAGACCTACGAGCTGAATACTGGACAAGCCCTTCATCTGGATTTCAAAGTCACAAACTCCGGAGCATCAATCTGGCTTCACGATAGTCCCAACAGAATTGGAAGGGTTCAAGTGGGATTCAACCTCTTTGATATCAACCAAAACCTCGTTCGACACTGTTTCCACTCATGTCCCTTTACAAAGGATGTCCAGCCAGGGGAAACGCGCTCGTTATCCACGGACCTACCGCTTCTTGATTCGGGAACTCACATCGTGGAAATTGACCTGGTTTCGAATGAAGTTGCGTGGTTCAAACAGGCGGGCAGCAAATCCTCATTCATTCAGATAGAAGTATGCGATTAGGTGACATCCAGTTGCTTGAGTATGCCCCGGATGCCGCCCCCAAAGCTGTCCTAGCCGAGTAAGGCTTGCCGCTAGGAAAACAGGTCACTGCATGAGCCTGGAAGGTCCTGCTGACGACGATTGGGAGTGATCCAAGCGATTGCCCCACGGATCGGGATCTTTCTTGAGTTGGAACGTCTTTTTTCCGTCCGGCCGGATTGCCTCGCGGGCAATCCTGAATACGCGTACCAAATGGAAGTTTCTTTGCCGATGGTCGGCAGCGAAACCCATATGAAAGGATTCAATACATGCAATCCATCGCGATCGTCGGAACCGGAGTTGCCGGGCTCACCTGTGCATGGTATCTCAAGGATCTCTACCGCATTAGCCTGTATGAGAGGGAAGACTACCCGGGCGGCCACACCCACACGGTGGAGATCGAGGAAAACGGAAAAACAATCCCGGTCGACACCGGGTTCATGGTGTTCAACGATCCGACCTACCCGAACATCAACCGCATGTTCGACGAGCTTCAGGTCCCCTCGTTTAACACCGACATGTCATTCGGGGTGCATGACACCCTTAAGGGGTCGTATTACACTTCCCAAGGCTTCAACGGATTCTTTGCATGCCGGAAGAACCTGATCCGTCCGTCACATTGGAAGCTTGCGTCGGGCATCAAAAAGCTCTTCGAGACCGCCAACCGGTTTGTCGATGCCGCTTCCGACCACCGGATGACGGTTGCTGAGTTTTTCGAACAAACCGGATTGGACCCGGCCATCGCCCGGGACTTCCTGCTCCCGATGGCATCGGCTATCTGGTCCACCCATGGTCAACGCATCACCGACTATCCCGCGTTGTCCCTCTTCCGTTTCATGAGAAACCACGGACTTCTCGGAATCGGAACCCAGTTTCAGTGGAAAACGATCCCGGGTGGGAGCAAAGTTTACCGCGATATAATCCTGAGCGCACTCGAGACCCCGCCGATGCTCAACCGTCCGGTCTACGCCGTCACACGCGAACATCAGGGGGTAAGGGTCATGGACAAATCCGGAAACAGCGAACGCTTCGACTACTGTATCGTGGCAACCCATGCCGATGAAGCCCTTGCGCTGCTGCCCGAGCCGCTGCCCATCGAGCACGATCTTCTATCCTGCTTCCAATACTCCACCAACCGCGCGATTCTGCACTGCGACGCCTCCGTCCTGCCCCCGGCAAAGCGGGCATGGGTGAGCTGGAATTACCGCCTGGACGGCCACTCCGATGGGCTCCCCCGTGCGTCAACTCACTACTGGATGAATAGACTCCAGCCACTTGGGACATCCACTCCATGGATCGTCAGCATCGACTACTCGGGATCGCTCAATCCGGAGTTGGTCCGCTGGCAACAGGACTACAAACACCCGAGCTTCGACCCCGCCTCCGTTGAGGCTCAGGAAAAACTCCCGTCACTCAATGAACAGGGCCCCATCTTCTATTGCGGCAGCTACTTCCGCTACGGGTTTCATGAAGACGCCCATGTCGCCGGACTTCAGGTCGTCAAATCCCTCAAAAACCGCCTCGGTCTCGATCATGAAATCCTGCCTGTATAACTGCGAAATCTACCATGACCGAAGGCGACCGAAGGTGCATGCCTTCAATTATCGGGTCTTCATGTTCTGCATCGATCTGGATGAAGTTCATCTGCTCGATCGCAATCCTCTGATCGGACACTGGCCTGGAACCATCTATTCCCTGCGGGCGACCGATCACCTGCAGTCCGGCGCATCCTCCATCCGGGAAAACCTGATCCGCCACCTGCGCAGCCAGGGATACACCGGAACCATTGGCTCGATCCGCCTGGTCACCCACCTGCGGACCCTCGGATACATCTTCAATCCGGTCTCCTTCTACTTCATCGACGATGCGGACGGACATCCCGCCTGCATCCTCGCAGAAGTGGCCAATACCTTTAACGAGCAAAAACTCTACATCCTCGGGCCGGATACCCTCTCGCACGGCCGATTCAGGGACCAGCAGGTCAAGGAATTCTACATCTCCCCGTTCTCCGCCGCCGGAACAAAGCTGCACTTCAGCATGCGATTCCCCGATGACCGGCTTCAGATAGCC
>JAQVLM010000401.1 GCA_028704125.1 Opitutales bacterium | reverse complement strand
GTGCTGGGTCCGGATACCATGTTGCGCAAGGCACTCTCGAGGGGGGAGCGACTCAATTTGATCGTGTATGGCCCCCCGGGCACCGGCAAGACGACCTTGGCCGAAATCGTGACCCGCGAAACCCACAGCCATATCATCCGGCTCAATGCGGTGGCTTCCAACGTGGCGGAATTGAGGGAGGTTCTCAAGGAGGCAAGGAACCGACATCTCAGGGGAAAGCGCAGCCTGCTTTTTATCGATGAGATTCACCGGTTCAACAAATCCCAGCAGGATTTATTACTGCCTGATGTGGAAAGGGGCACCGTAACCCTGATCGGGGCAACGACGCACAACCCCGGATTCTACGTGAATCCGCCGCTCTTAAGCCGCTGTCATCTGATCCGTCTTGAGCCATTGGATCCCGAGGCAATAGCCGCTTTGCTGGGCCGTGCCCTTACGGATTGCGAGCGGGGGTTGGGGCAACGCAACATCCGATGCGAGCCAGAATGCCTGCTCGATATCGCGACCCTTGTGGGAGGCGATCTGCGGCAGGCGTTGAATACCCTGCAGTTGCTTGCGGGCTTGGTCGATGATGGCGGGGTGATCGATGAAGCCGTGATCGGCCGCTACGCGGCTGAGCGCCGGATTCGCTACGATGCGGATGAGGACGAGCATTACGACACGGCGTCCGCCTACATTAAAAGCATGAGGGGAGGCGATCCCGATGCCGCCCTGTATTGGTTGGCCAAGATGCTGGAAGGAGGAGAGGACCCCCGCTTCATTGCGAGGCGTCTGGTGATCCTGGCTTCGGAGGATGTCGGAATGGCGGATTCGCGCGCATTGCTATTGGCTATGGCCGCCTTTCAGGCCTGTGAAGTTATCGGACGTCCGGAATGTGAGATCAATTTGGCCCACGTTACGGTATTTCTCGCCACTTGTCCCAAGAGCAACCGGGCATATGAGGCGCTCAACCGGGCCAGGGCCCATTTGAGGGAACATGGAGTTCAGCCTGTTCCCTTGTGGCTGAGGGACAAAGGAGGTGCTGCCAATAAGCGATTGGGGCACGCAAAGGACTACCTATACAGTCACGACTACCCGGAGGGGGTGAGCGGACAGTTATACATGGATCACCCCGAGCGGTTTTACTACCCGAAACCATCCGGAGCGGAGGCGGGTGTGGCGGAGCGGCTGGAGCGTTGGCGTCAATTGAGGGAGGACATCCGCAATTCCGGCCAAAAAGGGTGAGTTTCGCTGAGTGGAGCGGCTTTCGATTGCCTTTGGAATTGAAAACAGGGGTATCTGTGCTAGCTTTCGCGCATGACATTCCGAATCCAGGGTAACCCCATGACCGCAAAAGGCACCGCGCTGCTCAACACCATGCGCGAGCGTATCGTGATTCTGGACGGGGCGATGGGCACGATGATTCAGAGCTACCGTCTGGTGGAGCACGACTTCCGGAATGATTCCCTCAAGCATGCGTTCAAGCCGCTCAAGGGAAACAACGATCTGCTCAATATCACCCGACCGGATATTATTGCGTCTATCCACCGTTCGTTTTTGGAGGCCGGGGCCGATATCATTGAGACCAATTCGTTTAGTGCGACCCGGATTGCGCAGGCTGACTATGGATTGGGGGATCAGGTTCGGGCGATCAACCTGGCAGGTGCCAAGGTTGCACGGGAAGTGGCCGATGCCTATGCGGCTGAGACGGGCCGGCCAGTTTGGGTGGCGGGTGCCTTGGGTCCCACGAACCGGACGGCTTCGCTTTCTCCCGATGTGAACCGGCCGGAATTCCGCGCGGTAACCTTTGAGGAGCTGAGGGCAGCCTACTACGAACAGGTGGTGGCGTTGGCGGAGGGTGGAGTGGATTTGTTCCTTCCGGAGACCACGTTTGATACCCTCAATCTCAAAGCGGCGCTTGCCGCCATTGAGGACTATTTTGAGACAGTGGAGACCCGAATTCCGGTTTTTGCCTCTATTACGGTAACGGACCGCTCGGGGCGCACCTTATCGGGGCAAACAGTTGAAGCGGTGTGGAATTCGATCCGAGGATACCGTCCGCAGTGTGTGGGTTTGAATTGCGCCCTTGGAGCGGATTTGATGAGCCCGTTCCTCAAGGCGCTTTCCGATGTCGCCGATACCTTTGTGCATGTCTATCCGAATGCCGGATTGCCGAATCCGTTGAGTGATACCGGGTATGATGAGACCCCGGATCATACCTCGGGAGCGATCCGGAAGTTTGCCGAGGCGGGTTGGGTGAATATGGTAGGTGGATGCTGTGGCACCACTCCCGATCATATTCGCATGATTGCCGATCGCGTGCGGGGACTCCCTCCGCGCAAGGTGCCATCGTTTGAACCGGGACTTCGCCTGAGCGGGCTGGAACCGCTGAATGTTCTCGAGGGTTCGGGATCGTTTGTCAAAGTCGGTGAGCGTGCAAATGTGACCGGTTCCCCGAAGTTCAAGAAACTGGTGATCGCCGGGGATTTCGACGGCGCGCTCGCGATTGTGCGCTCGCAGGTCGAGAAGGGATCTCCCGTGATCGACGTCAATTTCGATGAGGGGATGTTGGACGGCGAAGCCAGCATGATCCGTTTTCTTAACCTGATCGCATCCGAGCCCGATTTGGCGAGGGTGCCGATTATGATC
The DNA here is from genome assembly GCA_028704125.1 of Opitutales bacterium. GTDB lineage: Bacteria > Verrucomicrobiota > Verrucomicrobiia > Opitutales > JAFGAQ01 > JAFGAQ01. The sequence goes on along the minus strand of JAQVLM010000401.1, from coordinate 934 downwards.
GACAGCTCGAAATGGAGCGTGATCGAAGCGGGTCTGAAATGCCTTCAGGGTAAGGGCATCGTGAACTCAATCAGCCTCAAGGAGGGGGAGGAGACTTTCCGTCACCATGCGCGGGAGATATGGAGGCATGGTGCCGCAATGATTGTGATGGCATTCGACGAGAAGGGTCAGGCGGCCACCCGGGATGCCAAAGTGGCGATTGCCGGGCGTTCTTACCGGATCCTGGTGGATGAGTTGGGTATTGACCCGCAGGACATCATTTTTGACCTCAACGTGCTTACCGTGGCTACGGGCATGGACGAACACGCCTCGTATGCCTTGGATTTCATCGACGCGGTCAGGGAGGTCAAACGCCGCTGCCCGGGGAGCCGGACCAGCGGGGGAATTTCGAATGTTTCATTTTCGTTCAGAGGAAACAACGTTGTCCGCGAGGCCATGCACGCCGTGTTTTTGCACCACGCGATCGCGGCCGGGCTGGATATGGGCATCGTGAACCCCGGGATGCTGATTCCCTACGATGCAATTGACCCGGAGTTGCTGAAAGCGGTGGAAGATGTGCTATTGAACCGCGACTCCGGTGCTACCGAGCGCCTGATCACGCTTGCTGAGGCATTGAAAGACCGGGCCAAGTCAGACAAGCCCTCCAAGGACAACGGTTCTGGGGCGGCTGCGGTTTCCAATGATGAACGGATTCAGCAGGCTTATCTGAAGGCCAACGCGCTGCTGGGAGAATTGTTCATGCAGGCGGTCCGCACCAATGATCCGGGCTGTCTGGAACGCTTCATTGCATCCGGTGCGGGTGCTTCACCCCGGGACGCCTCAGCGGTTCCCGCAGCGTCCGGTTCGAATCCACATCGGTGGAGGTTAAACCGCCGCAATCCGCGGATTGGAGATCGGGTTCGGTTGGAGAGCGATTGGCGCATGCACTGGTGAA
>JAQVLM010000400.1 GCA_028704125.1 Opitutales bacterium | reverse complement strand
GGCGTGATCCGGAAAACGGCGGCATTACTGCCCCCTGACGCCATCATCACCACCGATGTCGGCCAGCATCAAATGAAGGTCGCTCAGGCCTACCCGTTCTCGATTCCCCGCACCTGGCTGACATCCGGAGGACTCGGAACCATGGGCTTTGGGTTCCCGACCGCTATCGGAGCCGCTCTTCAAGCTCCCGATCGTCCGGTTGTCTGTTTTTCGGGAGATGGGAGTTTCCTGATGAACATTCAGGAGCTCGCCACACTGGCAGAGGAAAACCTGAACCTGAAAATCGTCCTTCTCGACAACCAGTCTCTGGGATTGGTTCACCAACAACAGCACCTCTTTTACGGAGCACGCTTCATTGCGGTGAACTATCCACGAAAGCTTGATTTCGTTGCAATTGCCAAAGGCTTTGGCGTTCCTGCCATCTCCCTTGGGGATACAGATGATCCCAGCTCTGCGCTGGCAGGTGCCTTTTCCGAACCCGGACCCTGCCTGATCCACGTCCCGACGGATGTTTATGATCAGGTCTTCCCAATGGTTCCCCCCGGAGGATGTAACACCGAAATGCTCACCCATTCAACCAACCGATGAACCCGGCACAACATACCACCATGAACACCGTCCTTGAACTCACCGTTGCCAATCACCCGGGAGTCATGTCCCACGTGATGGGACTTTTTGCCAGACGTGCCTTCAACGTCGACAGCATTGTCTGCATGCCGCTCCCAACTGATACAGGTCGCAGCAGGATCTGGCTGCGCGTCCAGGAAGACCGCAGACTCGACCAAATGATCCGGCAGATCGAGAAGCTGGTCGATGTGACCGAAGTCAAACGCCATGGTTGCGAACACGACGTGTTCAAAACCGCCGCGCCGTACTTCCAATAGACCCGGCAGACCGTGCTACGGTGTCCGCTCCCGATGGTTTACGAAGACCGGGATTCTATTTGCGCTCCAGAATCTCGACTTCGTAGCCGTCAGGATCGGTCACAAATGCCATAAGATTCTCTCCGCCTGCGAACTTCTCGCGCCATCCATCCGGCCAAATGCTCACGCCCTTCTGCTCCAAACGATCACAGAAGGTGATGATGTTAGGAACCCCGATTGCCGTATGCATCAGGTCTTCCGGCACTGCCACCTTGTAGTCCGGGGAGTAAGTCAGCTCGAGCATGTGATCATTTCCCGGCAGCCGCAGGTGAACAATCTCGTTGCCCGCGGGAGAACGGTCCACCCGCTTGTAAACGAGAAATCCGAAACAGTCGCAGTAGAATTGGACAGAGCGGTCGAGATCGCTCACACGGATACGGGTGTGCAGGAATTTGTTCATGCTTGTCTGTACCCAATCCGGCTATTATGGAGCAAGTCGAAAAATCATTCGCAGCACCATGCCGATATTTGAGTTTTACTGTCCCGACAACAACCGCCTCTACACATTTTTCGCCCGCAACGCGGAACAGGCCGCACGTATCCCCCTTTGTCCAGACAACCCAGGATTCGGCATGGAACGCTATCCGCCCATTGGGAAGCCAGTCGCCGGAAGTTGACCGGACCTGAACGGGACCCCAATCTCTACGACTACGACTGACGCACGCGCAGGCAATCGGAAACAACCCAATGTGATAGTGTCCATCTATTCCGTATTGAATAGCGCTTTCATCCATCAAAAACACTTCCTAGAAGGAAACATTTTCGGTTGTTGCTACGTGGGTTCGGCTTTCAAATAAAAGCTCTGGCACTTTATTGCAAGGAGCCAGACAAGGAACCTGAGCAAGATCCGAACAAAAAAAGCGCGCCCGTTTCCGGAAGCGCCTGATGTTTAAATACACCGTATCGGCAGTCTCAGGAAAGCGCTGCGATAAAGTATCCGGCGGCGAGGGCGCTGCCGATCACACCGGCGACGTTGGGTCCCATCGCATGCATCAGCAGGAAGTTCGATGGATCCGCCTTCTGTCCTTCCACCTGACTCACCCGAGCGGCCATGGGAACGGCGCTCACACCGGCCGATCCGATCAACGGGTTGATCTTGTTCTTCGAGAACAGGTTCATGAACTAGGCCATCAGGACCCCACCCGCAGTTGCAACCACAAATGCCAGCATTCCCAGCGCAACAATCAACAGGGTCTTAGGAGTGAGGAAGTAGTGATAGGACAACTTCAACCCAACGGTCAGCCCGAGGAAGATCGTGACAATGTTGATGATTTCGTTCTGGGCGGCCTTCAGCAACCGCTCGGTCACGCCACACTCACGGAGAATGTTACCGATGAACAGCATCGCAATCAAAGGCGCAGCATCGGGCGTGAACAACAAGCAGAACATCATCACCCCGACCGCAAAAACCAGCTTCTCGGTCTTGCTGACCGGACGGAGCCTTTGCATGCGGATCTTGCGCTCCTTGACTGTCGTCAAAAGGCGCATGACTGGAGGCTGGATCATCGGAACCAGTGCCATGTAGGAATACGCGGCGACGGCGATCGCCCCCATCAGATGCGGAGCCAGTTTGTTGGCCACGAAAATCGAAGTTGGACCATCGGCCCCGCCAATGATACCGATAGCGGCAGCTTCCTCAACCGAGAAGAAACCACTTCCAACCGCACCGAAGAAGGTCGCGAAAATTCCGAATTGGGCAGCCGCACCCAACAATAGCGTGCGCGGATTCGCAATCAAGGGCCCGAAATCCGTGAGAGCTCCCACTCCGAGGAAAATGAGGGGTGGGAAAATCTCCAGATTCACCCCTTGGCGAATGTAGTAAAACAGCCCACCGGGAGACACCAGTTGACCCATCGCATCAACCACCGGCTCCTTCAGGATAATGTGATCGATCGGAAGGTTCGCGAGCAATCCACCCAGCGAAATCGGAATCAGGAGAAGGGGTTCGTACTGCTTGACGATCCCAAGGTAGAGCAAGACTCCGATGATCACCCACATCACCGGCATTTGCCAGGTGATTTGGCTGAACCCGGAGGTTTGCAGGGTTTCAAGAAAGAGGTTCATGCTGAGCCTTGTTAAAAAATGAAAGATGATGACTTCAACCCAGAGTCACTAGGATCTGGCCTTCTTCCACACTGTCACCCACCGAGACATGAACGGCCTTCACAGTGCCTGCGGCAGGAGATGACACAGTCGTGTTCATCTTCATGGCTTCAAGCGTGATCAAGGTTTCTCCAGCCTGCACGCTGCTGCCAACCGGCTTATCGATGGCTACGACGCGACCTGCCAACGGGCAAGGCACTGCGCCTGCTTCGCCGCCTGCGGGTGCCGCCGGCTTCGGTGCCGCGGGAGCCGCGACCGATGCGCTGCCCACTGCCGCTGCGGATGCTGGAGCAGAAGCTCCTTCGTTGATGATTTCGGCTACGACGTCGTACGACTTGCCGTTAACCGTGATGCGGAATTGCTTTCTCATGGATATATAAAGGTTTGGTCTTGAGTGATACTGGATAAGGATAATCAGCGGATCTTGTGGGAAGCGAAATGCTCCCGGCGGCCTTCACGGCTCCAATCGGGATTGGTGCCTTTGACGGAGACAATGCGATACTTCTGGTGGGTGACCATAGCAAGGGCAGCCGCAATGACCGCCAC
>JAQVLM010000399.1 GCA_028704125.1 Opitutales bacterium | reverse complement strand
ACCGGTCATCGATCAATGGATCGATCGCATACTGGAGGAATGGGTTCTGGTAAAGGACATCCTCCATCACTCAGGCTGAGCATCCGCAACCAAATGGCCTCATGCGGAATCAACCGGCGGAGTGGAGGGCCCCACAAACTGTCCAAGCGCATCCCGGAACGCTTTCGCCCGCGTCAGATGTTCCACCAAGGCATCCGATTCTCCGGCTTTCAAAGCCCGCTCAAAGCCCTGCAAGGTCGTGATCACCTGAGACAACGCGGACCCGATCTCGATACGGTTTTGATCCAGAATGTCCCGCCACATCTCCACGCTGCCCGAGGCCACCCGCGTGGTATCCCGCAAACCCGGCCCCGCGTATTGCATCCATTCTTCGGGCATCGCGGCAGCCAGGGTCCGCGACAAACCCACTGCTGTAAGGTGCGGCACGTGACTCAGCCATGCCACCATCCGGTCGTGGAGCTGCGGCGTCGTGCGGGTTACCCGCATACCCAATCCCGTCCAGAAATCCTCAACCGCTTCGGTTGCTTTGCGATTGGGTGCATCACCTTCGGTCACAAAGCACGGCCGGCCTTCAAACAACCGGGCATCCGCGTACTCAAATCCGCTCTTTTCAGAGCCGGCCATCGGATGGGACCCCACATACACGCTTTCCTCCGGCATCCGGATCCGGTCAATCGCCCCATGGAGCTCCGCTTTGGTGCTCCCCACATCCGACACAATCGCTCCCGGTTTCAAGAACGGAGCGGCCTGCTCAGCCAGCGCGGCGATACGCCCCACCGGAGCACAAATCCAGACCATGTCAGCATCCGCAACCGCCTCCCCTAGATCAGCGTGAACCGAATCGCACCATGGCCGGGTCCGGCAGGCTTCCAAAACCTCCGCGCGCCTCGCCCACACTTTCACCCGACCCACCATTCCACGTTCCCGCGATGCGAAGGCAAGAGATGCGCCCAGCAAACCGGGTGCAATGACAGTAACAGTATCGATTCGGGTCATGTTGTTTGGAAATCCTGCATGCAAGCAGCCCCGATCAAGTCCACATTGCCAATTAATGTCAAAATTTTCCTTGCCCTTCCCCATCACCACCCTATTGTTTAACCTTTCCCTTTTGGGGAAGCGTCGGGACGTCGCACAGCCTGGTAGTGCACTAGCATGGGGTGCTAGGGGTCGCTGGTTCAAATCCAGTCGTCCCGACCATTTTTTCTCCTCCGCGGATCGAGCCATCAGCGGTTGAGCCGGATACGACTCCAGCCAAATCACACGGAACCATCACCGCGAGAGTGACAGCAACGCAAAACACGGCGATCATCGACAATGTAACGATCGTCGGGGGAGAAATCAACCAACCACCCGCTCTCCAGGGGATTGGAAACCAAACCGTCCAGGCGGGCGAGCCATCCGTATCACCACACAAGCCACAGACCCGGATGCCGGTCCTGAGGCACTTCAGTACAGCGCCGAAGCCTTCTAATCCGATTCAGATCCACTTAGGCAACGGAGGCATGCAAACGCTTCAACGCTTTCCGCGACTCAGGTTACAAACCGCCCCATACCCGAGCTGTTGAGGATCAGACTCTTCTCCCGGCATTAGGTAGACACATGGGGATGCCTTTTGCTTTGCAGGTGGCCACTTTCATCCCATTCAAGCACCCGATTCATACGCAAGGTTCGGTTGCAACCACCTTTCGACCTCCTCCACACTCATTTGCTTGCGAGCGGCATAGTCCTCAACCTGATCCCGCTGAATGCGTCCGACCGGGAAATAGTGGCTGGCGGGATGCCCGAAATACAGACCCGACACGGAACTCGGCGGATGCATCGCATAAGAAGACGTCAGTGTCATTCCGGTGTGACGCTTCACATCCAGGAGATCCCAAATCGCAGCCTTCTCGGTATGATCCGGACTGGCCGGATACCCCGCCGCCGGGCGGATTCCGCGATAGCGCTCCCGCACCATCCAATCGACATGCGGATGCACCTCCTCAGGTGAAGCCGTCAAACGCTCCCCGAAACGGAAGGGCTCCTCAAGACCATAGCCCAACGCATCGCGTACTTCCTTATGGCAGTATTCCGCCAACGCTTCAGCAATCCGGTCCGACAAAGCCTGCACCAGGATGGCATGAAAATCATCCCCTGATTCCTTGAGGCTTCGGGCGTATGCCTCGATTTCATCTCCTGCGGTGACCGCAAATGCGCCAATCACATCCCCTCTTCCACTGGAAGCGGGCGCCACATAATCGGACAGGCACAGGTATTCCTGAGGCTGGTCACTGCTCTTTTCGCGCTGCTGACGCAAAAAATGGAAACGCTGCAGCATCTTCCGGTGGGATGCGTCCTCAAAGACCTCCACATCGTCCCCGACCGAATGGGCCCTGAAAAGCCCCCAAACCGAGCGAAGCCGGACCCGATCCTCACGCATCAGGGAATCCAGCATCTGCCGGGCTTCGCGATACATTTCCTGAGCCTGTGCGCCGTGCTGCTCATGATCCAGAATCTTCGGGAAACGCCCGCGCAACCCCCAGGCATGGAAGAAGGGTGACCAGTCGATGTATTCGGCAACCTTGTCGAGGGGGATCGCATCCGCTGCGCGGACACCGTACTCCGCAGGCAGCGCAATGGGCTCACGGGCCCAATCCGGACGGAAGCCCCGCTCACGGGCATCTTGGATCGACACATAACGGGTCCCGGCATTCAGGCCCTCGGCATGCCGTTTCCGCGCATCCTCGTGGCGCGCATCCAGCTCCCGCACATAAGCATCCCGGGTAGCGGGATTTGAAAGCTTCGAACACACTTCCGTGACTTGGGAGGCATCGCTCACATGGATCACCGGCCCGCTGTAGTGGGGCGCTATCTTGACTGCAGTATGCGCACGGGAAGTGGTCGCTCCTCCAATGAGAACCGGAACTTTGAATCCCTCGGATTCCATCGTCCGCACGTTGGCGATCATCTCATCCAGCGAAGGCGTGATCAGACCCGAAAACCAGACGAAATCGGCCTTTTCCCGACGCACGGCCTCAAGGATCACCGACATATCGACCATGACTCCGAGGTCCACCACCCGGTACCCGTTGCAGGCCAAAACCACGCCCACGATGTTTTTTCCGATGTCGTGAACGTCGCCCTTGACCGTCGCAATCACAAAGGTGCCAGCTGATGAATCGCCCGACTTTTCGGCCTCCATGAACGGTTGGAGATAGGCTACGGCGCGCTTCATCACACGGGCGCTCTTGACGACCTGGGGAAGGAACATTTTTCCGGCTCCAAACAATTGCCCCACCACCTTCATTCCGTCCATCAGGGGGCCTTCGATCACATCGAGGGGGCGACCCAACTTGGAACGCGCCTCCTCTGTATCGGCTTCCACATGATCCGTGATTCCCTTCACCAGTGCATGCGCCAATCGCTCTCCAACCGAACCCGATCTCCAATCCGCGGATTGCGGCGGTTTAACCTCCACCGATGGTGGATTCGAACCGGACGCTGCGGGAACCGCTGAGGCGTCCCGGGGTGAAGCACCCGCACCGGATGCAATGAAGCGTTCCAGACAGCCCGGATCATTGGTGCGGACCGCCTGCATGAACAATTCTC
>JAQVLM010000398.1 GCA_028704125.1 Opitutales bacterium | reverse complement strand
GGGTACGAAGGTCTGCATGTTCGCTTTGAGGAGCGAAACAAACCGGTCGTGCACCGACTCATGGACAAAGATCCGTTTTGCCGCGATGCAGCTCTGCCCGGCGTTGAGGAGGCGTCCCGTCGCGCAGCGCTCCGCCGCCAGTTCAAGGTTGGCGTGGGGCAAAACAATGAACGGGTCACTTCCACCCAGTTCAACGACTGTCTTTTTGATCTGGGAGCCGGCAAGAGCAGCCGTTTTCTCCCCGGCTTCCCGGCTTCCGGTGAGCGTGATTCCGGACACCGCCGGATGGGCGATCAACACCGAGACCGCAGAACCCCTCAGGATGACACTCCTGAAAATGTTGTCCGGGAATCCGGCTTTCCGGAAGGCGGATTCTATTGCAAGTGAGCATCCGCTGACGTTGGATGCGTGTTTGAGAATGAGACCGTTGCCAGCCAAAAGGATGGGTATCGCGGCCCGGAATACCTGCCAGTACGGGAAATTCCACGGCATGATTGCGAGGATCACCCCCATGGGTTCGGGCCGGTAGTAGCTGCGCTGGTAATCGGTGGCCACCTCGGTGGGCGCGAGAACATCCGGTGCTGCCCTTTTGTAATAGGTGCAGAGGGAGGCGCACTTCTCGATTTCCTGTTTGGACTGGATGATGGGCTTCCCGGTTTCCAGCGTGATCGTGTGAGCATGCGTATCCATGTCGGCCAGCAGGACCTCATGCAGTTTGATGATGGAAATGATCCGGGATGAAAGCGGGGTCTTTGACCACTCTTTCTGGGCCGCATCCACCTGCAACGCGATGTCGCAAGCATCGCTGATGCTGGTCTCAGCATACGATTGGATGGATTCTCCGGTTGCAGGATTGATGGTTGGCAGAAATGTCTGGCTCATGAGAATGGAGGTTTGGGGTTGGGATGACGGGAAGTTGGGGCGCCGTGATGGACGGATAAAAGGGATCCTATTCCAGCTTCGACCTCAAGACAAGCTGGGCTCCCGATTGTTCCAATTGCATTTCGTCCACGAGTTTGGACATCATGACCAGCCCGAGATTGCCGGGTTTGGGATCGAGTAGATCCGAGTCGCGCGCCGCGTAGTCGAAGCTGTGCCCGGATCCCGGATCCACGATGATCGCTTCAATCTCGTTATTGGCTTCATCCAACCATATGCTGATGGATGCCTGATGCTTGCGTTGGCGGCCACAACCGTGGTTGATGGCATTCAGCATGCCTTCGCGGCAGGCGAGGGTGAAACGTTGGATGACGGTCTTCTGCTCGCGACCGAGAACGAATGAGAGACTGTTCTTCCAAACCTGTTCGAAGGTGTCGATGTTCCTGGCCTGATCCCCGGGATACACACCGTGTACGATCGGTATCGCCGGAGACGGCGTTTCGGGATGGGGAGATAAGTCGATGATCAACACATCGTCCTCCTGTGCGGAAAGGATGGGGTGGGTGTGTGCCTCGCGGGTTTGGATCAGGGTGCTTACCAGCGCGAGCACGTCGATCTGGCGGCGCATCGCCAGTTCAAGGATCCCGTCCGTGAAGCCGATCACCCTTGCGCATGCATCACGGGGGCGTGCCGTCTCTTCGAACGAGAGGTCGCTGAACCATCCGAGCGGGCTGTATCCGGGAGGGAGGATTTCGATTTTCCGCTGGGTGTCGATCAGGTAAAGAGCGGGTATTCCCGCATTGAGGAAGTGGAGGTTGCCGGTATCGGGAGCTTCCCGGATCGAGCAAACACACAGCGAGGTCGTGCCACCCAGATTTCCGGCCGAACAGGAGCGTTCCCGTCTGGCGCAAAGCATCGAGTTGGTGTGGTGAAAGGCCGACTGGATGTCAAAGGGGCTTTGGCATGTCCTGCGACCTTGTATTGTCCCCAGAAAATGACTGGAAAAGAGCGCCGACTGAATGTCATGGCCCGAAATATCTCCGAACAGGCAGACTTTTGATTCGTCTGCAGTTTTGAAGACGTCCACGAAATCGCCGCCGAGCTGATGTTTTGGAGCATAGACCACCGAAAGCCGGTCCACCCATTCCGGACAGTCGATGTTCTTGAGCAATCCCGTGGAATTGGCCGCCCTGAGGCTGGACTCTGTCGCCGCGCGTTTGCGGCGGAGCACCGTCTTCGCAACGGCGTCTTCCACCGATTGGAAAAAGCGATCCACGTCGACTGGTTTGTCGAGGAAGTCAACGGCTCCTTCCCGAAGGGTATCCCGGATAATTGCCCTTTCGTTTTCAGCGGTCGTCAGGATCATGGATAGCGTCGGATCAATCGCTTTCATCCGATGCATCAGCGTGACCCCGTTCATTCCAGGCATGCTGTAGTCAGTGATGAGGCAGTGGAAGGTGCCAAGCTTTCCTTGCTCCGCTTGCGCGATACACTCGACGGGGTTCTCGAAGGCCGTCACCTGATAGCCCCGTTCCGCGAGCGACAACTCCGTGATCTTGAGGGTCATGGTGTCGTCGTCCACAATGAGGATTCGGGCATTGCGCTGTCCGGGCTTCATGGGTGACGATAAGAATCCTGTGGAACCGGCTTGTCAAATGTGGACGCCGATTCAGGGAGGGTAGAGCCAGTATTTGCGGGATTTTTGCACAAATGCCTGATTTTCCTTACGCCAATGCCGGAGGAAACGGTCCAGCCGTGCATCGGATCCGCGCGTGCTGATTTCCTTCCACCAGGCAGGATCACCCATATGCTTCTTGAATAAACCGATCGCGTTCCCGGAGGCGTCCGCGTAGGGGTTGCCCCCTTCAATGCGGCAGGCCAGGATCATCATGTGGAAACTGAATTCCACCGGCATGATGGCGTTCCAATCGTCGAGATGGGTGTAGACGCCCTCATAGAGTTTGCCTTGCTGGTTGGAGACCGTGCATTTCTCGAAGCGAAGCCCCATGTGGGGAATGGTGGCCAGGTGGCGTATGAGGTCGTCGGCGTAGATCCCTTTGTGTCTCAATAGCCGGAATGGATGGGGTGTTCCATAGCCGTGCTGAAAACCGTTGAGCTCGGTGCCCAGGCCGGTCATGGCGTAGCCCAGCACCGCGGCGGGACTGGAGATCAGCGGACTGGTCGGAATCCAGTGCAGGCCGGTTTCTCCCCACGTCATCGAGCGTTTCCATCCGCGCATCGGAACAATTGTGAGCTTGCCCTTGATCCGGTTCTCCCTCGGGATTTCGAGCCACCCCACCTGATCTTTGGCCATCATCGCGAGTTCCCCTATGGTGAGTCCGTGAAGATACGGAATGGGAAAGGCGCCAACGTAGCTGCGCAGTTCCGGATCGAGGATCGGGCCATCGACTTTGAGGCCACCCAGCGGATTCGGCCGGTCCAGAATGATCACTTCGACTCCGTTTTCGAAACAGGCCTGCATCGTTAGGCGCATGCTGCTGATGTAGGTGTAGGAACGCGTGCCAATGTCCTGAAGGTCGATCACCATGGCGTCGAGGCCTTGCAGCATCGCGGGCGTTGGCGTGCGGTATTGCCCGTAGAGGGAGTAAACGGGAAGCCCGGTTGCCGGGTCCCGCTTGTCCTTGATCGGATCATTGGCTTTTTCGGTCCCGTAGAGTCCGTGCTCGGGGCCGAACAGTTTAACCAGATTGACGTTTCCAGCATTGGCCAGGATATCCCGTGTCCAGATTCCCTTC
>JAQVLM010000397.1 GCA_028704125.1 Opitutales bacterium | reverse complement strand
CACCTTCCACGACGGAGTCTGATCCGACCGCAATCCGACAGACCATGCTCGTTGAATCCTACGACGACCTGATGCAAGGGGATCCCTCACCCGAGTGTGAGGGCTTCCTGCATTCGGTCGAAACCTGCGGAACCGTGGATGGTCCCGGCATTCGATTTGTGCTCTTCACCACGGGATGTCCCCTGCGTTGCCTGTATTGCCACAACCCCGACACCCAGCGGCTCAAAGCCGGGAGAAAGGTCACCGCCGGTGAGATGGTTGAGCAGATCCGTCGATACCGGCCCTTCATCAAAAACGGTGGGCTGACCATCAGCGGGGGCGAGCCACTGGCCCAGCAGCGCTTCATTGAGTCGGTCTTCCGGGATGTGAAACGGATGGGACTGCACACCGCACTGGATACCTCGGGTTGTTTCGGAACCCGTATCCGGCCCCATCTGCTCGATGAGGTGGACCTGGTGCTGCTCGATCTCAAGAGCTGGACCAACGCCCGGCACCGGAGAATCACCGGACAGGCAATGGATGAAGTCCTCGCTTTTGCCCACCACCTCGAGGCAATCAGGAAACCAACCTGGATCCGCTTCGTGCTGGTTCCCGGGCTCACCGATGACGACGAGACGCTGGACGGCATCGGATCCTTCGCGGGATCCCTGCACAATGTTGATCTCGTCGAAGTCTTACCCTTCCACAAATACGGCGAAAGCAAATACGAACGACTGCAGCAACGATACGAGCTGAAAAACTGCCCCGAACCAACCGACCAGGAAGTGGAACGCGTAAAAGCCCGCTTCCGGTCCTACGGGTTGAAGGTGCGATAAATCAACTGCCGCTCACCCGCTATATCCTTCCCGCCACCCTGATGAAGCTTCCGAAAAACCGCTGGCTCATGGCACTCGCCGCCGTAGCCACCCACCTGTCCATCGGCTCGATCTACGCCTACAGTGCATGGAGCATGCCGCTTGAAAACACCTTCGGCTGGAACTCCACCCAAACCGCTCTCGCTTTCAGCATCGCCATCTTCACGCTGGGGCTGTCTGCCGCATTCATGGGCCCATTCATCACACGGAAGGGTCCTCGTTTCGGCTGCCTTCTCGCCACCCTGTTTTTTTGCACCGGACTGCTTGGCTCAGCCCTCGCATGCTGGTTGGAGAATCTGCTGCTGTTTTACATCTTCTTCGGTGGAATCAGCGGTGTCGGATTGGGCTTGGGCTATGTTGCACCGGTAAGCACACTCGTGAAATGGTTTCCCACTCAGCGCGGACTGGCCACCGGATTGGCCATCATGGGATTCGGGTTCGGGGGCATGGTGTGCACACTGCTCATCGACACCTTTTCTCCGGCAAGCGACGAGGTCCGGATCCCAGCATCCATGTCGGCGTGGGAATACAATCAGGCCATTGAGCAGGATCCGTCAGCAACCTTTGCGAACGCGAGTGAGGAAACGCTACGCACCGTTCTGGTCTATGAGAAGCCCGCGATTGTGCGGACCTTCCTCATCCTCGCCCTCCTCTATTTTGTTCTCCTTTTCCCAAGCGCTCTCATCATATCCCCACCACCCGATGGGCTCACCGGATCGGCCAGCGCCAAACCCGCCGTGCATCCCCATGAGGCACCCCACTCCACATCGAAGGGTTCCCACCATTCCCATTTGGATATCTCACCCGCTCAGGCGATCCGGTCACCGGCGTTCTACGGCCTCTGGCTCCTGCTTTTCCTGAACGCTTCGTGTGGCATCGCCCTGATCGCCACCGCCAAAAAGATGGGTTACGAGATGGTTCATCTTTCTGCCACTGGAGCGAGTGCGCTGGTCATGGGGATTTCCATTTTCAACGGCTTGGGGCGGCTTGTCTGGTCCACCCTATCCGACCGCTGGGGTCGTCCCAACACGTTTATTGCGTTCTTTGCGTTGCAGGTCATCGCATTTCCCCTGCTTGCCCATACCGCTTCTATTCCATGGCTCTTCATGGGCCTCACCTTTATCATCCTCAGTTGCTACGGCGGCGGGTTTGCCACGATGCCCGCCTACATCAGCGACCTGTTCGGGGTCCGATCCATGGCCATCATTTTCGGATGGATCCTGACCGCCTGGTCCACTGCGGGCATCATCGGACCCATGATCAGCGCAGCTATCTACGACGCCACCCACAGCTATCAGCTCAGCCTCTACATCTTCACGATGGTGATTGCGCTTGGACTCGCGATCGCGATCGGCATGAAGCTCAGGATCCGGCATCCGCACTGAAGGCATACAGAGGATCGACCGAAACCACCGATCCGCCCCGGCCTGTCAAACCGGCGTTGAACGCCGCCGGGCCATCCCCACACCCGAGAATGCGCCGTTTCAAATCCTCGTCCGACAGCGCGAACATCGCCACATACTCGGCATAGGACCTTCCCCATGGAACCACACCACTCAACTCAAAAGCCATAATTCCACCTTCTTCTGGTTTTGCACACCCGAAGATCGTATCTTCCCCAATCCATGAATCTGAATGTCGGCGCAAATGGCCCGATGGCTCCACACCGAACTTGAAGTCTCTTTCTATCCCGCCCATGCTGTTGCTGACACAGGCGGGTTGACAGGATTCATGGATCACCCCCTATCCCACCAGTTCGTTTAGCCAAAACACCCAGCACATGCTCTACATCTTTGCAGGTCTTCCAGGCTCCGGGAAATCCACACTTGCGAAAAGGCTATCTCAAAAGCTCAATGCCACCTATTTGCGAATCGACACACTGGAGCAGGGTCTACGCGACCTGTGTGGAGTATCGGTCACAGGTGAAGGGTATCGACTTGCCTACAGAATTGCAAAAGACAATTTGCGCCTGGGAGAAAGCGTGGTTGCGGACTCATGCAACCCGATCACCTTGACCAGAAACGAGTGGGAGGATGTCGCAAGGGATTCCGGGTCTGGGTTTATCCATCTGGAGATTATCTGCTCCGATATACCGGAACACCGGGGTAGAGTCGAATCGCGGGCTTCGGAGGTTCCCGGACTTAAACTGCCGACATGGGAGGATGTCGTGAACCGGAATTATCACGAATGGGATCGTCCACGCACTATCGTTGATACAGCCGGAAAATCCGAAGATGAATCATTCGCCTCACTACTCCAGATTATCGGCAAAACTTGAACGTTTCCTCTTCAATCTCAATTACGCTCTGACTTCTGTCAAACGGACATCCACCGTTTGCCTCCTTCGTAACAATATGCCGATGCGCCGGCCTCTCTGAAGATCAAGGCAATTCCCGCCACCAGCACAATCACCTCCTTTTCAGGTCAATGGGAAGCAAAGTCGACACTGAACTTGAACCGCTCTCCAGCCCAAGCATCATTCATTGAAAAAGCGAGAATACCAGCGGATCGATCGCCAAACCCCAACAGACATGAAATGAACGGACCTTCTCCAGATAATCCCCACCCGATGAAGGGCTTCGATCAGGTTTGCTACATCAAGAACGTTGTTCGCAACCCGAACATCATCATCGGGGACTACACCTACTACGACGATCCCGTGGACTCGCGAAACTTCGAAAGGAACGTTCTCTACCATTATCCGTTCATGGGGGACAAGCTCATCATCGGAAAGTTTTGCGCGATTGCCCGGGACGTGAAGTTCATCATGAATGGCGCAAACCAC
>JAQVLM010000396.1 GCA_028704125.1 Opitutales bacterium | reverse complement strand
GATGCGAACGAAGCGATCGTGAAGTCGCAGTTCCCGAATGAAATGCGCGAAAAGCTGATGGCATGATCACTAAGCGGATCCGGAGTCCGGGCAATGAGCGGATCCGGCCCTGCGGGAAAGCGGCTCTTGTGGCGTGAATACCCTTCGAGAGGCTTCAGGTTCGACCGAAAGGTTCGAGCAGAATGTAAAAGGGTTGATGGATCAACTGCTGAGGGGAGCCGTCGAAAGCGGGGCATCCGACCTCCACATTGAGCCTCTGCAAAACAGCATCCGGATCCGGCAAAGGGTAAACGGGCGTTTTGTGCACGTGGCCACTCTGGATACGAACCTGTATTCGGGATTGCTGTCCGCGATCAAGGTCATGAATGGTGCGGACGTTGCGGAGTTCCGGGTCCCTCAGGACGGGCGGATGAAGTTTGGAGTCGGGGATCGATCAGTGGATGTGCGGATGTCCACCCTGCCGACCCGTTTTGGAGAAAGTGTGGTGTTCAGAGTACTGGACCGCATGCGAATCGGGTCCAGTCTGGATTCGCTCGGGATTCCCGGACCTGAACTTGCGGGAATCCGGAGGGCCTTGGCTGATCCAAGCGGAATCATTTTGGCGACCGGTCCAACCGGTAGCGGAAAAACCACGACGCTGTATTGCGCAATTCAGGAAATCAATCATCCCGGGTTGAAGATCCTGACGGTTGAAGATCCGGTGGAATATGCGCTCGAAGGAGTGGTGCAGGTTGCGGTCAATCCTTCGATCGGCCTCGATTTTGCCCGGGTGCTCCGGGCGTTTCTCCGGCATGATCCGGACGTGATGCTGATCGGGGAAATCCGGGATCAGGAAACCGCATCCATTGGGATTCATGCAGCCATGACCGGGCATCGGGTGCTGAGCTCGCTGCACACCCGGGACTCCGCCAGTGCAGTGGTTCGGCTGATCGATATGGGAGCCGAACCGTTTATGCTAGCGGAAACACTTTCCGGAGTCATCGCACAACGACTCCTGAAATGTGTACCGGATGAGGCCATGGAAACCTATCCAGCGTCAGAAGACGAGCGAATCCTTCTTGGCCGATATGGGGAGGAGCAACCGCTGATCCTTTCGAGAACAGCCTCCAATAGCGGGATAAAACCTGATGGGATGGACGGCGCCGTGACCCCGGAACGAATTGGCATTTTTGAAATGCTGATACCCGATGCGGATATCCGGGATTCCATCATCGACAAGTCGTCCGTGCAGCAAATCCGCGCAATCGCTCTGAGCCATGGCATGACACCACTCCGTGAGCATGCCATCAGGCTTGTGCTCCAGGGCCAGGTTGAAATCAAGGAAATGCTGATGCAGACGGCTTGATCTCCCCATCCGGCCAAGGAGTTGGGGAGAAAATTCCGAAGCTTGAATTCACCCGATTTTGGGGCTCAGACTTGCCCCCGGCCCCTCAGGCATCGCAACGGAAGACAAGGGTGCTCATGGGAGGCAAGTTGACGAGTGCGGAGTGCGGCAGGTTATCCCATGGCTGTGGCTCTGAAAAGACCGCACCCATGTTGCCTTCGCCGAATCCACCGTATTCAGTCGCGTCCGTGTTGAGGCACTCGATCCACTTTCCGGCATAGGGCAGGCCGATCCGGTATGCCGGGCGAAATACTGGCGTTGCATTCAACACAATCGCGTAGGTTGACCCAGGCCGGGTCCCCAAACGGAGCATACTGAAGACACTGTTTTCCCTGTCGTTGCAATTGATCCACGAGAATCCTTCCGGACGGTGATCGCGCTTTGCGAGATCGGGATCCGATGCATACCAGTGATTCAGATCCCGAATCAATTTCGCGATGCCCTCATGGTCCTTATATTGGAGCAAATGCCAGTCGAGGCTATGGTCATAACGCCATTCCCGGCTTTGTCCGAATTCAGAACCCATGAACAGCGTTTTTTTGCCAGGCCATGCCCACATGAATGCATAGAGGGCACGCAATTGCCTTGCCTTTTCCGAGATCGAACCAGCGGACATTTTGCCCAGCATGGACCCTTTGCCGTGGACCACCTCATCGTGGGAATAAACAAGAACGAAAGACTCTGAATACTGGTAAATCATCCCGAAGGTGAGCTCGTCATGATGCCACCTCCGGTAGATCGGGTCTTTCTGGAAGTAGGAGAGCGAATCATGCATCCACCCCATGTTCCACTTGAAATCGAAACCCAATCCGCCCCTGCCGGTGTCGTGGGTTATCCCGCCAAAGGCTGTGGATTCCTCGGCGATCGTGATGGTGCCCGGAAAATCCTCGTGGACCGCATCATTCACCAGACGCAGGAACTCAATCGCTTCAATGTTTTCGCGGCCGCCATAGCGGTTGGGAATCCATTCACCGTCTTTCCGCGAATAGTCCAAGTAGAGCATGGAAGCCACCGCATCCACCCGGAGTCCATCAACGTGGAAACGATCGAACCACGAAATCGCACTGCCCAGCAGGAAAGACCGGACTTCATTTCGTCCGAAATTGAAGATCAGTGTGCCCCAGTCCTGGTGTTGGCCTTGCCGCGGATCCGAATGCTCAAACAGGTGGGTCCCATCGAATTCGGCCAAAGCGAAACTGTCTTTCGGGAAATGCCCCGGAACCCAGTCGATGATCACCCCAATCCCGTGTTGGTGAAGTGTGTCCACCATGAACATGAAATCCTGAGGATTTCCAAAGCGATTGGTTGGCGCATAAAACCCGGTGACCTGATACCCCCATGAGCCGGCAAACGGATGCTCGGCCAACGGCATGAACTGAACATGCGTAAACCCGTGCGCTTTCGCGTATTGTGCCAACTCGTAGGCGACCTCCCGATAGGATGGGGGACGGTTGGCATCTTCGACCACCCGACGCCATGAACCAAGGTGCACCTCGTAAATGCTGACCGGTTCATCTTTCCAATTGCGGGATGCGCGACGCTCCATCCATTGCTGGTCCGACCACTGGTATCCGGATGTGTCAAAGATGATCGATGAATTGTGGGGCGGGGACTCAAAGTAGCTCCCGAATGGATCGGATTTCAGGATAAGCTGACCTTCCGCTCCCAAAATTTCATATTTGTAGTAGGTGCCTTCCTCCAGACCGGGAATGAAGATCTCCCAGATTCCACTGGACCCCAGAATCCGCATCGGATGATAACGGCCATCCCACTGGTTGAAGTCGCCAACAACGGAAACCCTTTTCGCATTGGGAGCCCATACCGCGAAAGCCACCCCACTGATTCCGTCGATGGTACGGGGATGCGCTCCGAGTTTGGTGTAGGGACGCCGGTCCGATCCTTCGCTGAAATAGTAGATGCCCTTTTCATCAATTGAGGGAAGGAAACAATAGGGATCGTAAAACTGGCGGATTTCCCCGTTTGACTGCTCGACACGCAAGCGATACGAAAAAAAGTCCTTACGATCTTTGATCGTCACTTCATAGAGCCCTTCCGGGGCAAGCCGGGTCATCGGATAACGACGTTCAGGCGAGCCAAGGATGTCCACAACCTCACAGGACCGGGCATTGCGCAGGAAAGCACGGACCACCATGCCGTTGTCACCCTTGGTGTGCATTCCCAAGTAGGCGTGCGGATCAGGATGGATAGCTTTGAGGATCTTATCGGAATCGGTAATTTTCGATTTCACAGGCAGGAATT
>JAQVLM010000395.1 GCA_028704125.1 Opitutales bacterium | reverse complement strand
CTGGGTGATTGTTCTTTGACTCAGCGATTCAATTTTTGTGATCAGAGTTTTGTTCTCCTCCAAGAGAGGATTGCTTCCCTGCTTTTTGTAGTAGGGAAGCACAATGAAAGTAAGAATCATGAAGGTTCCCATCGCAGAGCAAAAAAGGTCGATAGCGGAAATGCTGAAGACATTTATTTCTCTTGGTGCTCGTTTCATGACAGTATCCGTGGAGCGTCATTTCTGCTCCAACAAGCGATTAATCAAATTATCAAGGCAATACTGTCCGATGGAATTTACGTTACCTTCTTCTTTACCCTGGGATAGGTGCATGAGAAACACAAGAATACTGGACATGATCAATGCGAGCAAGGTTGTGTAGAATGCAAATCCAAGTGAGGAGGTGATGATGGTGAGAAATTGCGGGTCCTCCGGGTTCGCTTGCCCAGCATAGGATAAGGCGTCAGCGATCCCTATTACCGTTCCGATAAACCCCATGCTTGGAATGAACCATGCAAAATACCGCAGCATATTGTAACGCAAATCAACTTCGTGCTGAAAAAGCTCCAAACAGGAACTCAGGGTCGCGTGGGATTGACCGATTGAGTTCGTTGTTCTGAATTGGAGAATGATCCTCGCGATCGCCCTGGGTAAATAACGATCCTCTCGCTGATCACGTACATTTTGGTAGATTGCTTTCAGTTCGATGGGGCCAAGCAAAGTGGTTCCGTCTGCGGGCAAGTAATTTTTCCCAAACTCTTGTGAATCGAGCCATGCTTCTCTCATGCGAATAGTCAGATCTCCTATTCCAACGAAGAATACGATCCACATCGGCAGCTGCAGTGCAAACCAGTTGATGTCATCATCCCGGTCGACCAGACATTTGACAAAGCGTTTGGTCAATTGATCTTCCGCCGGAAGAAAATTCAGGACGACAAAAGTCAGAATACCAAAGAACCCAAAAATGATGAGGGTGAGGACCCTGTTCCGTGACGAGTGGTTCATGGCATTCTACAGACGACCATGAGCGGATGGCAACGGAGCGGGCAGGTCATTGTAAGATTCCTCTCTGTGGAAAGATGCCAGTATATCGGCAAGCTCAAAAAAGGCTTTCTGCGTGATTTTGTCCAGGATTTCCTTCTGTCCAAGGTTACCTCTGAGTTCTATGTCCTTTTCGCAAAGGTGATAACCTGAAGCAAGGGCGGTGAAGCTCTTGCCATAGTATCTGTTTTTGTAATTGTTTTCGAATTCAGTCCAAAAACGTTCATTGCGATCATTGTAGTAACTAAGAATCTCGGCTGCGGCTTTGTCTCTTAGCTCTGAACGCAATTCCTGCTTAATGGCGTTTTCCCCAGGGAGATCCCGTTTGTCCTCCAAGATACCTGCAGCTGGAATGGCTTGATGATACACATCTTCGTAGTTACGACTGACAATCATTTCTTTCGATTCCAGGATCTTCAAATTGGAATCATAGAACCTCAGCGTGATGCCCATCTGCCCTTCGACTGTCTCGTGGGATCTATTGTATTTGATCGTCTCAAATAGCGGGGACATGATGGTGGGAGTCACGTTTTTTGGCCATTTGGTGAGGTCCTTGCCATAGGTTTCGAGCATCATCGAATACTCCGGGTTCGGCCTTGGTTCCTCGCCAACATTGATCCTCACAGGGACTTCTCCGCTATTGATTTTAGAGGTAACAACAAAACTGGAAATGCCGCCTCCGACGATGATTTCAGTTTTATTGTTCAAAATGAAATGCTTGTAGGATTCTGGTTTTTCCGCTTTGGCATCGTCCATCATTGATCTCTCCAGGATTCGGATGCCGTAAGGGAGTTTGTTGACCAAACTTGCAATGAGAGAATCCGAAAAATCACGCCCTGCAAACGGTTCGTTTTCTGGTGAATTAAAGGATGTCACTCCAATGGTGGATTGCACGATTTCATCAATTTTTTCCGTGTTTTGACGATTGATCTCGAAGAGTCCCGGGTCATTTTCATCCAGCATGTATGCGATACGGGAAGCAAAAAAGGCGACACCGAATTCTTCTGGAATCTCTTTGCGCGCTGATACCGCCAGGTTCTTATAGAAGGCGACTGCATCACTCTTCAAGTTTCGGAACTGATCTCGAATTGAAGACCGGGAAGTAGAGTTCAACAACTGTATCGCTTCATAGTATCGATGTTCGGCAGCCAGGGATTGAACCAATCTGGGGAGTATCCTTCCTTCCTCTTCTTCAATGATCGAACGAACATGATTCCTGAAACCCTGGTCAAACGGATGCTTTGCTCGTTGGATCGAGGTGAATGCATCTCTCGCTCGCAAGAGGTCATCACTCGATAATGCGGTATTGATTGTCTCAAGATAATGAGATTTCCGCATTTCGTTTATTCTTTGCAGTGTAGTTTGAATGCTCGCATTACCCGAATCAATTTCTTTGGCTTTTTGAATCGCTTCGAAAGCGGATTCAAAACCGGCTTCATTTGCCTTGCTGACGGCTTGCGAAAGAAGAGCGTCTACGTCGCCACTGAGTTCTGCCAGTTTGCTTTTAAGATCATCTAAAGCTAATTGAAGTCTTTGTTGTGTATCATCATACTCCAGTTTTGACTCTATGAGATCGATGGATTTCTCCAAAGTTTCTATCGTGTAAGATTCCAACGGAAAGCCAGCAGCCAATAAGGCTTCGTCAACGAGTTTCGTTCTGATTTCGGAAACCCGGTTTTCCGCAATTAGACGTTGGTCTGAAGGTAAGGAAAGCTGAAGGGATTTTTGGTAGGAGCCCAGTGCACTTGCGTATTGACTGTTGTTATATTCAGCCTGTGCCCTGAGGAAGAACTCGTTGGTCGTTCCGCATCCGGAAAATGATAGTGTGGATACTGCAAGAAATCCGATTAGGCAAATGGTTTCCCAATTCGTGGCCGGTTTTTTTGAACAGGAAATATTCATCATCGAGTAATGTTTAATGCCAGACGGGTGTAATAATGGTTCATTTGAGAAGTGTTTCGAATCTAATCCTCCGCAATTCACGGCAGAATCAGACGAATATTTAGTGAATTTGTATGAAAAAATTGAAAAATAAGAATCCGATTCGTTTTTTTAGAGCCCCAACTGGCTTGACCAGTTTTGAATGCTGGTCTGCAGAGTCAGGCAATTGCGTTGAACTGTAAAGAGTTATGAGTTGAATTTGTCAACATGTTCTGAATTGCAGGACTCATGACGGAATTCACGGTGCGGCGTCGAGAGTGTTTTCAGTGGGCGAAGGTTGTCCAGTAATTCCGGACTACCGAATCACATCTGATCCGGCTGTCTTTTGTTCCCAAGGCAACACAGGGGATGGCGTGGGTCCTCATCCGTGATTGAGAAATGGAAAATATCCCACAGGTTTCTGCAACCGGACTCCTCTGTGCGTTGTGAGCTTTGCTTCGCTTGCGAAAGTCCGCGGATGCTCGGAGGAAAAATGACTTTGAACCACGAAAGACACGGAAATCACAAAAGGTAAAGAGCGGCTCATTGATGACAATTTGCCCTACCCCGCGCGGGAGATCTCAGGCGAGGGGGAGTGTGTTGAGCCGCTGGGAGTCTCACGGGCTTATGGAGGAACCCGCTGTCGTGAAATTGGCTGTTGTGGTTACGGATGAGCGGGAACCGCTCATCCGTAAGCGATTGAACGGCTTGCGGG
>JAQVLM010000394.1 GCA_028704125.1 Opitutales bacterium | reverse complement strand
GGCCTATTTCGAAAGCACCATCCTCCCCCTCTTCAAAGCGCAACAAGCCAACCGGGCAAAAGGGAAACAGGGCAAAAAGAAGGCAATCCGCAAACGATAATCCCCGCAGCCAACTGGCAATCCGATGCAAAGCCGAGACGCACACGCCAAAAGAGCGGTTCCATTTTCTGCCTGCATGGATCCCTTTCCAGACGCCCGCTCGCCCATGTCACGGATATGATCATCCTTATTTACGATTTCCCTGCGAATTAATGAACGTTTCCCGGAATCTCCCCGTCTCTTACATCAGAAGTTTGCAGTTCTAGTCTAGTTTGTAGTTTGTTAAGTTGTGGAAAACACCGCTCTCTTAAAAGGGGCGGTGTTTTTTTTCGGTGGGTTCAAGTCTCTGCTTGGATAAACAGATCATCCATCCCTATGATTGACCTGTTTCCATGTCCCACCGTTTGTGTTCGGGCCAGCCAATCATTCTGCATGAATGGCACAAGAAATTCTACCGCAATCCCATCCGACGCATTCAATCATATGGTGGTGTCGCAATATAGGGAGACGCATACCATGCGACCCCCTCGTACTGAATGTATGCGGGATCAGCATAACGCACCAGGTATTCACGCTCATCCGCATCATCGGTGAAGTAGTGTGAACCCGTCCGGTCTAACCAAAACCGGAAGACCGGGGTGAATCCCGCCGGACAATCCATTCGGCCAAAAAACGCCACACCTTCATACTGATACCACTCGCTCAAATTCGCGATCACATTATCGCGCTCTTCCGTCGATATCGTGTAGAAGTGGGTGTGAGCATACTTGTTCAGAAAACGGTAAACCGGCTGATTTCCGTCAGCAGGGCTACCCAAAGTCCGGAATGAAGGACCTTGAAGTTTCCAATTCGGAAGCTGATTGGCCACTGAGGCGGCCTCCTCTGGAAATGCCGTGAAAAAATACGCCCCGCTGCCCCTATCGTAAAACTTGTAAAGCACATTTGGTTCAAAATGACGGGCCGACAGCTCACCTTCGCGCTCAAACCGGATCGTCACAAAAACCGCCACCCCAAACACTGTGTCGACTGCCGGCTGCTTCCATTCATACCAAACCATCTCCGTAGTCCATGTATTCAATGCCGCATAGTAACGAACCCCATCCCGAATGGAATACCCCACGATCACGACAGCATGATCCACCGTGTCATTGCCTTTGGTGGCATTCACAAACCCACATACTGGGTGTCCATCATCAATTTCCCGACGCACAACCTCCCATGGATCGAGCTCCGGATCGGGATTATACTCAGTATATTCATCCAACAAAAACCAATAATCCCCATCTGCATCATAGTCCGGATTCCGCTCCAGAACCCAGGGCACGAAGAAGTCAGACAACGACGTTGCACTCGTAAACCCTTGGCGATAACCATCCTTGCTGAAAGAGGCTCGAAGGATATCTGCCATACAATTCGGCTCCCTCAAATAATACGGCAGCTCGGACCGGTCAGGAATGATATCTACGGTCGTGCTGTCATCCGGATAGAAATAGTCCTCCATGTGCGCATCACTCGCGATCCACTGCATATTCGCCGCCCCCCCCGGATCCTTTGCAGAAAAGCTGGTCGATGTGTTATAGGGAATCAGGTTATGAAAACCCATGATTTCCCAATACATCATCAACATGCTGGACGCTGTGGGGAAACACCCACCCCTCCAGATGGCTGGAGGCACAGTCGTTATGACCTTTTGCTCCTCATTCAGGCTCCGTATCCTATATCCATCCGAATGCACTGCGTTGATCCGGTTGATGTCCCGGATTCCGGCGTTCAGGACCTCCGCACTTGGATACTGCGGTGAGCTGAGCATTACATTCAACGGCTCTGGCGAATCAACGGCACCCGAACTGGCCATCGCACACACGAAACCGGCTACCACAAACAGCTTTTTAAAGTTCATAGATTCGAAAACACGATACATCAAAAAAGGAATGCTAGATCCATATATCCGATTCAAACATGAATCCAGGCCAAAACATGGTATTCTTCCACAAAAAGCCAACCCTTTTATGTGCACCCAGACCAGATTCCCAATTGACATTTTCGCGATATTTATTTCGACTTCGAAATAAATACTTCCCCGATACTGAAAATGAAGCCCCCCCATTCCGTTCTGGAAGATTTGCCGTTTTGTCTGGCTCGCGCCACACTTGCTTTCCGCCGGTTTGACGACCTTACACTTCGGGCAATGGGGATCCAATCGATGCCACCGGGAATGGCTTCCATTCTGCATGCGCTCAAGGAAAAGGATGGATGCCCGGTGAATGACCTTGTCCGGATGACCAACATCCCCAACAGTACCATGACGGGACTTCTGAATAGCCTTGAACGAAAAGGCTACATCATCCGGACCCGCAACCCTGCAGACGGCCGCTCCAGAATCATCCGTCTGCGATCCGGCGGCATTGAACTCTATGACAGGCTTTTTGAACGTCATCGTTCCGTCATGACCCTTTTCCGGGACGCTCTGAACGAACAGGAATCCTCCGATCTGAAAAGGCTGCTCGAAAAAATCACCCGACACATGGCAGACCATCCACCGGTTGCACCCCTCTTCTCAAAACAACAATGATTACCTTCATTCACAGAAACTCTTCTTACATCCAAACGTTGATCGCGGTTGGCACTATCATCGCATCACCGTTGTTGTCCACTGCAGCCCCGCAGGATCAGGAAACAAATCCCACGCAACATCTTCCCCCTTCTCAGGTGAGCGGGGAAATGGACCGTCTGCTCCAGTCCTTTGTCGACCAAGGCAAAGTCAACTGCGTGGCGGGATTTGTCGCAAAGGGCGGCGACACATTGTATCGGAAGGCGCATGGATGGAAGGACGTCGAAAACAAAACCCCAGCGACCATTGACGACTACTACGTTCTCTTTTCCCAAACTAAGGCAATCACCACCGTTGCCTTCATGACGCTCGTCGAAGAAGGGCTCGTATCGATCGATGATCCGGTTTCCCAATACTTCCCGGAAATCCCGGATGAAGTCGTGACAGTCGTCCACGAAGACGGGACCTACGAAACACGTCCAGTTGCATCACCGATGACCTTTGTCCACCTGATGAGCCACAGCTCAGGACTGGGTTCCGGGCTCGTTCAGGAGATCCGCAAGCGCAAAGGTGCCCCCAATGGTGCTCCCTTCGGATTTGGAGGTGAGATCCCCCAACCCACTCCATCTGGCCAACACAGCGGCGGTGGCAACCCCTACGCGCAATACCTTGAAGAGGAAATGCTCAATCTCGTCACTCTTCCTCTGGGATTCGATCCGGGTTCTGATTGGGACTACCATATCAGCACCAACATGCTGGCTTACCTGATCGAACGCATCTCAGGCAAACCGCTGCGCCAATTCGTGAAGGAACGGGTGCTCGACCCGCTGGGCATGGACCAAACCGATTGGTACTATGAACCCGATGCCCTCAATCGCTTCGTAAAGGCTTACCGCTCAGTCGACGGCACCATGGAACCCGGATCCAACCTCTACAGCGAGGGAACAATCAGCACACAACAAACCTATGCTGAAGGTGCCATCGGACTCAACGGCCCGATTGATGACTACGCCAAATTCTGCCAGATGCTCCTCAACAAGGGAACGTTCAATGGGGTTCGGATACTCAAGC
>JAQVLM010000393.1 GCA_028704125.1 Opitutales bacterium | reverse complement strand
TTCCGATCTCGGCTCGGAGTCTACTTCATTTCACAGTACGAAACCGAACAGGGCGTGGTGCATGCCTTGACCCTCGAACCCCGTCTGGACCAATTACTCGCGACCCACGTCAAACGCACCCAAACCGATATCGGACTCATGCTCGATCCGGGATTGACCCAACACCTGCTGCGGCAGTTGGATATGCGCGTCCAGGCAATGAATGAGCAGGGGCTTCAGAGCATTCTTATCACCAGTAGCGAAGTCAGGCTGCCGTTCAAACGCTTCTTTGAACCTTCCTTCCCGAACCTCATTGTGTTGTCCTATCAGGAATTCTCGTCCAAAACTCAAATCCAGACCTTTGGCATCATCACCATGCCCAACGAAATGAACCCGATCCCGCAGGAAATACCGGAAAGGACTTATGCCCAAGCAACCTGATGAAAAGCGGAAACCGACTCCGGCCATTGAGCAGACGTCTTCCAGTTCGGCCACGGAAACACGCACGTTCCGGCTGGTCGTGGACTCCGCCGCGGAAGCCGTCACACTGATCCAACAGAAACTCGGGAAACGCGCCACCGTTCAGTCGGTTAAACAACACCAACCCAAAGGGGTATCCAAACTGTGGACTTCGAACAAACTGGAGATCATCGTCAGCGTGCCTCCGGAAAACGCCGCGCCCCAACCGTTTGAACTCCCCGACGAGAAGCCGGAAACCGCGGATGCCAAGGCACAAGGCACCACATCCTTCCGGCAGCCGGCAGCCAAGCAGATCTCGGCTGAGGACGCACTGCCCGAAATCGACCCCCCGGAAAATGCCAACACTCCAGCTGCCCCTGCGCCATCTGCCAAGCAAATCTCCGCCTATACCCAACCCACCTCTCCGTCCCGCAAACCATCGCTTGAACTGCCTCGCATCGAAGCGCTGCTGCGACAGTCAGGCTTCCCGGGCTCACTCATTGACCGCTTTGCCCAACTCCCGCAATGGGACAACCTCAACCAGCGCCCCCTTGAACACGCGCTTGCCGAGGTGATTTCGCTGCTCAGGGATGAATACCTGAAAGTGCAAAACCGGCCGCTCTCGGATGGCGTGGCGTTCATCGGGACCCCGGGAGTCGGCAAATCCACCGTTTTGCGGAAGCATGTCGCCAATCAGGTGTTTGTTCACGGCCGCAAGGTTCAGATTCTCAAACTCGATGACGAAGAGCCCAACCCCGATGACATGCTCACCGTGTTCTGCGACATCATTGGAATCCCATTGGTCAGGGATCCATCCGACCTGAACCTCGCGACCGACACCCAATTGTTCGTGGATCTTCCCGGGCTTCATAACAACGAAGGGGAGCGACTCTTCAGCTTCCGCAAAACCCTCAACGAACTCAATATCGATTCCCGGGTCCTCGTCATGAATGCCATGTACGATGAGTATAGCCTCGGTTCGGCATTCGAACTCGGCAGAAAAATGGGCACAACCCATCAAACCTTCACCCACCTTGACGAACTTCCGAAATGGGAAAAACTCTGGAAATTTGTTCTCACCGGAAGCCATCCACTTGTTTTCATGAGCATGGGCGATGAATCCGCGCCCTATCCCAACGAGGATTTTCTGCCGCTTCTCATCAACAAAACATTTCCTAGAGCCCTCGTACAACCATGAGTTCCACATCCAACTGGGTCAAAACCGGCGGTCTGTTCACCTTCAGCCTGATCTTTATTTTTGTTCTGCTCAAGGATCGAGACATCGTTACTGCCTTGACGGATGCTTCGATCGCGTGTGTGATTGTCGCCTTGGCACTCAAAATACTCGACAAGTATATTTCCAACCTTCAGTCCGAAGCCATCAGGCGTCGCATCATAGAACAGAAAAAATCGGAGAACAATCAGGAGAGTGGAAATGACAAGCGGGGAATTCTGAGTAGCCTCATCGACAAGTCTCAGTGAGCCCTTTCCTTCCGCCGTCCGACACCATGTCCGCCGATCCGCACCTTAGCAACCGCCAAAAGACAGCCGTCACAAGCTACGCAACCGTTGCAAAAAACAAGGAGAGCGTCGAGGACATCGTCAACCGTCACCTGCCACTGGTAAAATCCATCGTCGGGAAGATCAAAATGCGGCTTCCGGATCACATCGAATTCAACGACCTTTACAGTGTGGGCGTGGCCGGACTCATCGCTGCCGTTCAAAAGTATGATCCGCAGCGCAACCAGTCCTTTTCGAGCTTTGCGTTCATCCGCATTCGGGGGGCGATCCTGGATGAGCTCAGAAGGCTCGATTGGATGCCCAGGGGCAACCGCGCTCAGGCGAAAATGCTTCAGGATACGATCCTGACGCTGGAAACCCGCCTCAAACGCCCGGTTGAGGAACACGAAATCCGCAAGGAGCTGGGCATGAACCATGAGGAATACGCCAAGCTCCTCAAAAAGGTCAGACCGATCTCCGTCGTGTCACTGGATCAAACTGCGGATGCAAACAGTGAGGATGGCGCCCCCCTGAAAGATGCGATTGCCGACACCGGACAGGCTGCGGTTCAGGACAAGGTCGAAACAAAGGAGATGATCGGCTTATTGAAAAAGCGCATTGCCACCCTTCCGGACGCGGCCCGCAAAGTGCTCGCGATGTATTACTTCGAAGGAATGCGCCTCTCCGAAATCGCTGCGGTATTTAACCTGACCGAGTCAAGAATCTGTCAAATTCATGCGCAGGCTATCGCGAGTCTGCGTGCTTACGTCGAAAAAGTAAGCCAGTAAGCTTCCACCATGTTAGTTATCATCGGATCGATCATTGTTCTGGCTGCTACCCTCGGGGGATTCATGATCGCGGGAGGGCAGCCCATGGTGCTTGTCCATGTATCCGAAATCACCGTAGTGGTTGGGATCACATTGGGGCTGGTTGTCACCGCGAGCCCGAAGGAAGTCATTGCGGCCACAATCCGGGATGTTCTTTGCGCCCTTAAAGGGGGTGGCCCGAAAAAGACCGATTTCATCGACCTGCTCAAAATGCTTTTTGAGCTATTCACTCTGGGGCGGCGTAACGGACTGATTGCGCTGGACGACCATGTGGAAACCCCGGCCGAAAGCCCGATCATGTCGAAATACCCTTCATTCGTAAACAACGGGGATCGGGTCGAATTCCTTGTCAACAACCTCCGGCCGCTCATCGATGGCAAGATCAAGCCCGACCAAATCGGAGCGCTCATGCACGCCGAAATCCACAACAAGGAGCATGAAAGCCATGGGCCAATCCAACTGATCCATCTCGCGGCCGACTCCCTCCCGGGGATCGGGATCTGCGCAGCGGTTCTTGGTATCATCATCACGATGGGTGTCATCGATCAAGGCGCCGGAGCCGTTGGGCACAAAGTGGCCGCTGCATTGACGGGGACATTCATGGGGATATGGTTGTCCTACGGATTTCTCAACCCGCTTTCGGAACGCCTGCACTTTCAAGCCCAAAAGGAACTGGTCTATTACAAAGTCCTATCCGAGGCACTCAGCGGCTTCGCCAAAGGACTCGCTCCCGCGATGGCGATTGAAGTGGCACGCCGTGCGCTTCCCAAAGACGCCCGACCGGGTGCATCCGAACTGGAAGCCATTCTCAAGGAAACCAAGTAAGCCGAATGCAAGGTCCTGCAAAAGCGAGAGATCCCATGCCGGGAAAGCAGGAATCTGTGGTACAGATTCACCAC
>JAQVLM010000392.1 GCA_028704125.1 Opitutales bacterium | reverse complement strand
GAGCTACGCGCAACCGCGGTTCTATGGCCAGAGTGATGCCCTCGTTGCCCAGCGTGAAGTGCCGCCAGGAGAAAAACCCATAGGCACCCGCCACGCCGATCACCCCACCGGCAACTCCAAGCAGAACCCCCTCACTAAGCGTCAGCCAACCAATCGCTCTTCGGGAGAAACCCAAGGTTTGAAACACCGCACTCTCACGCACCCGGCTCCGGGCAATCAGAGCCAGGGTGTTGCCCACCAACGCCACCACTGCGGCAACCGCCCCTAAGCCCAACCACCGCGTGAATGCGATAAGCTCGATCATGTCCTTGGCGGTCTGGGCAAAAAATGCTTTTTCCGGGCGCGTATTGGTTCGGATTGTGTCCGTCCGGAAGCGGTCATCAATCGCCTTTGCAACCTCCTCGAGAACATCATTCGAAGCCACGCGCACATTAAACTGGGTGACAATCCCCAAACCGGAGCGCGAAGCCTGCTGCAGGAACGGAAGATGGACGTAGGCCACGTTGTTATCCTGGGGCAATTGCGAGTCGATAATGCCGGCCACATGCACCCGAACCCCGACCGCTTCAAACGTATCGCCCGGACGCAGCGCACGGCGTGCGGCGAAATTCCGCCCGACGAGAGCCCCATCTCCCCGCGACTCCCAGTCCGCTATCGATCCGGCGATCACATTCATATCCGGGTTGAAACGAACCAGATTCTCCGGCGGAACCCCCCGGAAGGTGATCACATCGAGACTCGCGCCGCAGTTATTGACCACGATCTGGACCGGGATCACCTCCCGCACACCTGGCACCTCCCGGATACTGGCTGCGTAGTGCTCGGGAAGACGTGACGACGCAGGACAAAACCGGTTCTCACGATAGACGATCAGCGTTGTATCGTCCGCGCTGCCTTGAGTGAAACGCCGCAACGCGTCCTGCATGGTCTCCACCGCCGTGAAGAGAAACATCGCCGACGCCACCCCCAGAATGGTGAGCAAGCTCCGGGTGCGATAACGGGCCGCCTGCTTGAAGGCAAGTCGCAGAAGTGAAATCAGTTTTGGCATGGCAATCTCCTCCTTAGTGGGTTAACACCGCTTCCGGCTCGGTCACCAGTTGACCCTTTTCAAGGTGCAGGATCCGGTTGGCCGCCCCAGCCGCACGCGGATCGTGGGTGACCATCACGATGGTCTTTCCGTGTTCGCTGCAAAGCCGCGACAACAAAGCAAGGATCTGAGTCGCCGACTGACGATCCAAGTCCCCCGTAGGCTCATCCGCCACGATCAGCTTCGGGTTCGCGACAATCGCCCGTGCAATCGCCACCCTTTGCTCCTGCCCGCCCGACAACTCGGACGGACGGTGATCGCCCCGATTGTCCAACCCAACCAACGAAAGCGCGGACGCCACTTTTCGCCGTCGATCCGCCGCACTGAGCGACCGGTCCAGCAGGAGTGGCAGTTCCACATTTTCCCACGCGGTGAGAATCGGCACCAGGTGGTAAAGTTGAAAAACATATCCACAGTGTCCCGCCCTCCACCGGGTTAACTCAGGAGGCGAGAGCTTGTGCAGCGGCGTCTCGCCCACCCAAAGCTCACCGGTCGTCGGGTTGTCGATCCCGGCGATCAGATTCAGCAAAGTGGTCTTTCCCGAACCCGATGGACCCATCAACGCAAGAAACTCGCCCGGATCGATTTCCAGATCCAAGGCGTTAAGTGGCGTGACGGTGCTCTTTCCCTTGTAGTAGGTTTTCGAAACCCCGAGACAACGGATGTAAGGCTTGTTTTTCATAGCTTTCAAAGTTTTTGAGTCTGAATAATCCGGATACGACTGCCGGCTTTGAGTTCGGGTGGAGGATCCAGCACGACCGGATCTCCGGGTGCCAATCCGGATACGATCCTCAAGTGGTTTGTGTCCCGACCCTCCATGACCTTAACCACCACAAGTTCCACATGCTTACGGTCGGCGGATACCCGCCACACCCGGCTCTGACCATCCTGCGTCAGCACCGCTTTGGCCGGAAGAAACAGATCCAGGCCACCGCCTTCGGAATGCAGTCTCCCGGATGAACCCGTTGGCTTCGCGAAAAACTCCCCACGGCAGAGCATATCCGGGCGCAACGCATGATCCGGATCGAGGATGCGAACCTTCACCTGCAGGGTATTGCGTTGGAGATCAGCCTCCCCGACGATGCGGGTCACCTCACCCTCAAAGGTCCGCTGCGACAGCAAGCCGGTCCGCACCTTCACCGGCTGCCCGATTTCAAGCTTGGAGGCTTCCTCAAGCGGAACATCGATCCTGGCCTGCAGCTTTTCCGGGTCAAAGATGAGCGCCACCACATGCGAGTCCGTCATGTCCGACGCCAGCATCTTCTTCCCGCCCGGAGCAGCCATCAGGCGCTGAATGACACCCGACACCGGAGCACGGATGCGCATACGCTCAAGATTGAGCTGAGCACGCGCCAGTTCATTCCGGGCATGGGCAACCATAGCCTGCCGGACTGATAAACGCGCCTGACCCTGCTCCCGTCGACTCCCTGCAGCCAACACCATCGTTTTCGCCGACTCCAAGGTCGCCAGTTGAGTCGCGAGCTTCAACTGCGCCTGGGTGATATCCTGCTCGGCAACCGCCCCATCCGACAGCTTTGACATCCGATCCGCAACATCCCGGAGCTCATCCGCCTTCGACTCCTCGACCGCCACCCGTGCAACCGCGAGCTGGTAGTCGTGCTCAAGCGAGTCAAGCTCAGATGCCATCGACTGCAGTTCCGATTCGGCCTGAGCCAGCGAAGCCTCCGCTGCCGTTAGATCCAGCCGTGCATCCTCCTCCACCAGCGTGACAAGCGTCTGCCCCGCTTCCACCGATTCCCCTTCGAGAACCAACACCCGCTCGACAACGCCTGACGCCAAGGAATACGCCCGGTAAGGAAATGGATCCGCCTCAATCCAGCCCGAGGACTGAAAAAGCGCCTGGGGAGAATCCACTCCGCCAGATCCGGAGCCACGATCCAGAGATCCCTCCCGGGTGTCGCCTGCCGTCACCACCGGTGTGACAACCGACACGGGCACCGACGGATACAAATGCTCCCCATACAGGGCAATCAACGTCACCGCAAATGCCCCGATCAAAGCGAACGGGATCAGGCGCACAAGCGCCTCCCTCCTGGGAACCTTTGGCCGACCAGCGACCTCGCGATGGGATGATTCAGGCTTTGAAGCCAACAGCTTATCAAGCTCAGATGTCATGAAAAATGGAAGTGTGGTTGCTTTTATTCCGGCGGACACCAAGTCAGCCGGACATACGCGGAGGAACGCTCCTCAAACGGAGGTTCCTCATTCAAACCGAGCCAGGGACACGCATCCCTGGAATCACTTCCCATCTCAGATCTGGAACGACTGCTTCCAGACGCGCAAAGGCGGCCCGGACGGCATCGTCCGCATTCTCTCCGGATTCCACTCGCAATCCCCTAACGCCACTCCAGACCATACCGGGATCCATTCTGCAAAAATCACGCCATCCGTAGGCGGTTTTGGCTGAACCTTTTCAATCGAAAGCTGGGACTGGACCGGCTTCACCGGCTCATGAAGGCAATCACACGGCTCCTCCTGCCCAGCAGCAATCCCTGCGCAGCAAGAATCCGCCGGACTCGTTTCCGCGCTGCAACAGTCATCCACCCCGAAATACCCTCCGCAC
>JAQVLM010000391.1 GCA_028704125.1 Opitutales bacterium | reverse complement strand
CTGATCGATGGCGGGACATGGCAATTCGGCGACGACAGCCATCCGAGCGGGAACACCATCTTCACCGGAGGCACCCACAACCGCCACCCGATTGCCCTGGCCGCATCCAACGCGGTCCTCGACCGCATGCTCGAATGCGGAGACACCCTCCAGAGAGACGTGGCGCGACGGACCGATGCCATGGTCCGTGAACTCACCCATTTCTTCGAAGCCGAAGGCGTCAGCCTGCGCATCACCAACTTCGGCTCACAGTTCCGCATGGAATCCCTTTCCGGTCTTTTCGAACAGGAGGTCTTCCACTACACGCTCCTCGACAAAGGCATCTACACATGGGAGCAAAGGATCGACTGCCTTTCCACGCAGCATACCGACGCGGATGTCCGGGCCATCATTCAAGCCGTAAAGGAAAGCGTGCGGGAGATGCGCGAGGGTGGGTTTGCCCTGCGTCTTTCAACCCAACCCCAGCGGCGCTGCATCCCGATGTCATCGGTTCAGCAGCGGCTTTTCGCGCTTCACCAAAGGGAAGGAGCCGAAATGCCCTACCACCTCAGCGGCGTATGGGAAATCGATGGTCCGATCGACTTCTTCCGGCTGCAGGATGGGTTCCAACAAGTGATCCGCCGCCACGAAAGCTTGCGAACCGCATTCGTGATGATTGGCGATCAGCCCACCCAGTTCATCATCGAGGAACCCCGGTTCTTCGTGGAACAAATCGACGCCGGAGCCACCCCGCCGGATGAACTGCTGCGCAACTTCATTCGCTCCTTTGATCTTTCAGAGCCTCCCTTGATCCGGGTCGGTATTGCCCGCGTCGACGCAAAAAGGGCATACCTCCTCATTGATGCCCATCACCTCGCGGCAGACGGGCTCTCCATGAACATCATCCTCCAGGAATTTGCCGCCCTTTACGACGGCCATTCCCTGCCACCGGTCCCGAGGCAATGTCGCCACGCTCAGGATGAGCTCGAAAGGCAACTCCAGCAGGGCACACTCGACGACCAGAGAGCCTACTGGAGAAACGTGTTCCCTTCGGGAGAGGCTCCACTCCTGGATCTCCCACTCGACTATCCGAGACCGGCCGTCGCGGACTTCGCCGGGTCCCAGTATCCATTCAGCCTGAGTCCCGAACAAACCCGTGCACTGGACGCTTTTGCGGCCAAGTCAGGTGTGTCCCTTTACATGGTCCTGCTCGGAGCCTTTGCAACCCTGCTCCACCGCCTCACCCACACGGAGGATCTTGTGATCGGATTGCCGGTCGGGGGCCGCAGCTCCGCTGAAAACGAGTCCGTGGTCGGCATGTTCGTCAACTCGCTCCCGTTGCGCATTTCCCCCTCCAGTGACCTTTCGTTCGCCGCACTTCTGGCACAGGTCAAGGAACGGGCACTCGACGCCTACGATCATCAGGATTACCCCTATGGAGAATTGATCCGCGACCTTGGATGGACGATTTCGCCGGACCGCAACCCGGGGTTCGACGTGATGTTCGCCTACGAGAACGCGGATGAGCGCATCCTGCACCTGAAGGAGCTGCGGATCAGCACCATCGACCAATACGAGGGCTCCGGGATGTTCGACTTCAATGCCGATTTGATCCGCGAAAACGACGTCCTCAGCATCCGCTTCCACTATGCGTCCAGCCTTTTCAACCCCGAAACGATCGAGCGTTGGGCCAAATACTACCGGAACCTTCTTGAGGACATCCTCTCCGATCCAACCACCCCGCTTCGCGAGCTGGGGATGGTGAATGATTCCGAATCCGCACTCCTCAACCGCTGGAGCCACTCGACCACGATTGCCACTACCCGGCACCAAACCCTGCTCGGGATCTGGAAGCACTCGCTCCAATCCCACGCGGATGCGATTGCCCTGGTTTCGGGAGACATCCAACTCACCTACCGCGAGCTCGATGAAAAAGCCAACGGTCTGGCGAAAGCTATTCTCGAGACCACCGCTATCCAACCGGACGATCGCATCGGGCTCTGCACCGATACGAATGAGCACTGGGTAACCGGCATCATCGCCATCCTTAAATGCGGCGCTGCATGGGTGCCACTGGATCCTGCGCTCCCGGAGGAACGCATCCGCTTCATGCTCGAGGATTGCGACGCAAAAGTGCTTCTGGTCGACGAGCCCGGCCGAAGGGCAGACGGAATCCCCGTCATCCTCATTCCGGACAAGAACAGGCCAACCGCGCATGCTCCCGGGACCGATCCACTTCCCAACCACCTCGCCTATGTGATCTACACGTCCGGCAGCACTGGAAAACCCAAGGGCGTGATGATCGAACACCGCAGCATCGCCTCCAGCATTCAATGGCGGCACGCCTACTACGGGTTCAGTAGTTCAGATGTTACATTGCAGATGCCCTCCATGGCCTTTGACGCATCCGTGGCCGATCTCTTCCCCACGCTGCAGGCCGGAGCGTGCATGATCCTCGCGACCAGCGAACAGAAACGGCAACTCCATGAAGTGGAGTCCCTGATCGTTCGCCACAACGCAACCAACCTGTTGGTCACGCCTGGTCTTTATCAATTGATGCTGACGGAGATCCCATCCGTTCTCTCACGCCTCCGCTTCGTAACTCTTGCGGGCGAAAGTATTCCGCTCCCGTTGGTATCGAATCACTTCGAGGCCATCCCCAATGTTCGCCTGATCAACGAATACGGCCCCACCGAAAACAGCGTGATCGCCACTGCAGGAGATCTGCTTCCGGAGTCCCGAAAAGTCTCAATCGGGCGTCCCATCGATGGCGTCACCGTCAGTATCTTTGCCCCTGATGGGAGAAAGTGCCCACAGGGTGTGGTCGGCGAAATCGTGCTGGGAGGCGCAGGCCTTGCCCGCGGATACATCAACCGGCCCGAAGCCGAGGCAGCAGCCTTCATCAACGACCCGGAGAATCCCGATTCCCGCCTCTACCATACCGGAGACATGGGGCGCTGGTTACCCGACGGCACCATCGAATGCCTCGGGAGACTGGATCATCAGGTGAAGATCCGGGGATACCGCATCGAGCTCGACGAGATCACGAACCGAATCCTGCAATACCCCGGCGTCTCACAAGCCTGCGTTCTCGCAAAAGGCGAAGGCTCCTCCAAACGCCTGATCGCCTACGTTTGTGGACAGCAACCTGACTTGGGGGGCATCCGCACGCACTTGGCGGCAAGCCTGCCTTACTATATGATCCCGTCGGGCATCGCGGTTATCGACTCGATTCCGCTCACTCCGAATGGGAAAATCGACCGCCACGCCCTCCCCGATGTCGATGCAGACACCGGGCTTCGCGAAATCCGCCCGCCGCAAACGGAAGAAGAGAAAGCGCTGCACAAGGTTTGGTCAGAGGTGCTCAAAGTGAGCCCACTCTCGGTCGACGATGACTATTTCAGGGTCGGCGGAGATTCCATTAAAGGGATCCAGATCGCCTCCCGCCTGCAGACACTCGGATGGAAGATGGACATGAAGTTGCTCTTCCGCTACCCAACCATCGAAACCCTTGCCAAGCATTTGTCCGGAACCGCTCCGGTTGCCCCTGATCAGCAGGATGAACCTCCCAGCGCTCCGCTGACCGGCATCCAGCAATGGTTTTTCCGGGAGGTCACCATCGATCGCGACCACTTCATTCTAAGGACAGATGGAGTTGGATGGAAAATAAAGATTCATACATTTCTTCCGAAACGGGAGT